>JAZNRA010000001.1:0-21956 GCA_045590415.1 Acutalibacteraceae bacterium
GCACGCCGTACTACACCAACTCCTCTCACCTGCCGGTCGGTTACACCGAGGACATCTTCACGGCGCTTGAGATTCAGGATGAGTTGCAGACGCGTTACACCTCCGGTACGGTTTTCCACGCGTTCCTCGGCGAGAAATTGCCCGACTGGAAAGCGGCCGCCGATCTTGTTCGCAAGATCGCAGAAAACCACAAGCTGCCGTACTACACCATGTCCCCGACCTACTCGGTCTGTGCGGATCACGGTTACCTCGCGGGCGAGCTTTACAAGTGCCCGCTGTGCGGCAAGGAAACGGAAGTCTACAGCCGTATCACCGGTTACTACCGTCCCGTTAAGAACTGGAACGACGGTAAGTCGCAGGAGTACAAGGACCGTAAGGTGTACAACATTGAGAACTCCGTTCTCCGTGAGAAAGCACCTGCCAAAGCTTGTGAGTGCACCTGTGAAGCCGCTCCCGCTGTGGAAGCCGCCAACGCCAAGGTCATTCTGGTCGGTCGCGTGACCTGCCCCAACTGCAAGGTTGCCGAGCAGCTGCTCCAGAAAGCAGGCGTCGCGTACGAAAAGAAGATCGCGGAGGAGAACGTTGATCTGTGCCGTCAATACGGTATCAAGGGTGCTCCCACGCTGGTCATCACCGACGGCGAAAACTTCCAGACCTATTACAGCGTTCCCGAGATCAAAAAATATCTCGCTACCCTGTAAGTCACAACAATAAAAAAGGTCGGGCGATGCCCGACCTTTTTTCACGGAGGTATTCAAGATGTATGATATTATTGTAGTCGGCGGCGGCCCCGCCGGCCTTACCGCCCCCATTTATGCACTGCGTGCGGGCAAAACCGTACTGGTGATCGAAAAAGGCGGCTTCGGCGGTCAGATCGCCTTCTCCCCGAAAGTGGAGAACATTCCCGGCTTCGGGCAGATCGGCGGCAGTGAGTTTGCCGAAAAACTGACCGAGCAAGCGCTCGCGCTCGGTGCCGATGCCGAGATCGAGACCGTAACGGCCGTTACCAAAAACGGTGACGTCTTCACCGTTTCCACCGAGGACAGCAACACCTTTGAGGGGAAAGCCGTTATTTTGGCGGTAGGTGTGAAACACCGTATGCTGGGACTTGACGGTGAGAAAGATCTCATCGGCAACGGTATCTCGTTCTGTGCGGTGTGTGACGGCGCGTTCTACGCGGGGATGGATACCGCGATGATCGGCGGCGGCAACTCGGCGCTACAAGAAGCACTGCTCCTCTCCGAGGTATGCCGCAAGGTTACCGTTGTACAGAACCTGCCCACCTTTACGGGGGAAGCGAAACTCGCCGAGGCACTGATGGCAAAAGATAACGTAGAGGTGCTGTTCAGCACGCTCGTTACCGGCTATAAGCAAGAAAACGGTGTGCTCACGGGTCTTACGGTGCGCAGCGAAGAAACCGGTGCCGAGCAGACGATCGCCGTTGACGGTGCGTTTTTGGCGGTTGGCCTGGTGCCCGAAAACGACGCGTTTGCCGAGCTTGCTAAACTGGACGAGCGCGGTTACTTTGCCGCCGACGAGCAGTGTGCGGGTGATGTAGACGGTGTGTTTGTCGCAGGCGATTGCCGCCGCAAACATATTCGCCAGGTCGTCACCGCCGCCTCCGACGGTGCCGTCGCCGCCATGGCCGCCTGCCGATATTTGGATAAATAAATTTCATCTAACGAAGCGCAGATTGCTTGTCAGCAAAGGGCGCTTTTACATTTAATAACAATTGCTACACGGTAAAAAGCCATCTTCTATGGCTTCTGTAATCAGTACATTGCTTGGGTTTTTCATTCCGCTGCATTTCTCGTTTCGATGATAGCATTTCCCCGTACGCGGTATCCACACCATTTCTATATATGTAATTTCGTCGCTCTTGGTTTGGGGCTTGCTTTGGCATCCACTAACAAACAAAATAACACACACTGCACATATACAAGCGATTCTTTTCACGCAGTTGCCCTCTCTGACTTTGTATATTTATATAAATATATATCTTAACAAGCAAATTGTCAACCGCATATACTTCTAATAGAATATAGTGAGTAAGGGGTGTTGCAGATGGTTACGTTAACACTGAATGAAGTAATGGATAAGCAGGGCGTGACTCGTTATCGCCTTTCGCAAGTCACCGGTATTCAATATCCTATTATTGATAAATACTATAAAGGAAAAGTTACTCGTTACGACAGTTACGTTTTAGATCGGATCTGCACCGCTTTGAAATGCGATATCGCCGATATTTTGAAACATACAAAATAGCAACAAAAACGCCCTATGCTTGGTTAATCCGGCATGGGGCGTTTGCTTTCTCAAGAACGTATCCCCTATCAAACCGCTCGCCTTTTTGCGTAACATATTGTTACATTTTTATTGTAACAAACAGTTACAATAAAAGCAAGGTGATTTTTATGATTGGTTTACGTGTAATTCGCAAACAGCGAAATCTCAATCAATTAAAGGTTGCAACCGACCTGCATATATCACGCGAGTCTCTCTCGTATTACGAGTCCGGCAAACGTGAGCCCTCTTTGAGTTTGCTTGTCAGAATGTCAGAATATTTTAACGTGTCTATCCACTACCTCATCACCGGAAAAGAATTTGAAAAGAAGTAAGACCTGTTGTGATTTTCACAACAGGTCTTTTCGTATCATCTTATTCCGCAATATCCGCGTAAGTGAATTTCACGGCTTTTTGCAGGTCGTCGGGTACGAGCTCCACTTGATAACCGATCTTACCCGCGCTCACGCAAATGGTGGGGCATTCCTTTGCCGTTTCGTGCACCACGGTGCGAAACGGTTTTTTCATGCCGACGGGTGAGCACCCACCGTGTATGTAGCCGGTAAGCGGCAAGAGCTCTTTGGCTTTTAGCATTTCGATTGCCTTTTCGCCCACCGCCGCCGCGGCTTTTTTGAGTTGTAATTCCATGGCACACGGAATGACAAACACATAGTGCGCACCGGATTTTGCCACCGTCACCAGCGTTTTGAACACACGCTCAGGCGGTTGTTTCAACACCGCAGCGACTTCCACGCCGCTGATAGCATCGGTATCTGCATAACAGTGATAGGTATACGGGATTTTTGCTTGGTCGAGCAAGCGCATGACGTTGGTTTTTTGTTCGTTCTTTTTCATAATTATCGTATCCATTCCATAATCGTTTCAAACCACTCGACGACCTTAAAACGCACGGCATACCGCGGCGCTTCGCTCACGATCGTGCACGCGTCTTTATTCATCACGTCCGACAGCGTCGCTTTATCGGTTGCCGCCGACACGCACAGCGGCGGATACATCACGCACCACCAGTTTTTTCCCTTGGCTTCCCCAATGGAAAAGCGGACGGCGCGATAGCGACCGGCAGGGAACGTACCGCTCTCATACGTGCGCGTCGTAAAATACATGGTGGTGAGTTCCGCCGTGACGGGGTACGAATACCCTTCGTCATACACGCACTGCTGTGCCGTTTCGATTAAGCGCGGCAAGGCATTCTGCAAGCGTTCCTCCGCTTGTTCGCGATCGGTGACACCGTCAATCACACCGGCGCCGGCTTCGACCACCGCATCGCGCACCTTGAGTTTCAGCGCTTGATCTTCCTCGCTGTCGGAATTGGCTAAAATATGCAGCCGTACCACGCTATCGCGCACGGCGGCGCAATTCCCCGCAAACCCACACAGGGAGAGTACCATACAGACGATCACGGCACCGCAAACCGCTTTTATCCACCGTTTCATAAAAACCCGTCCTTTCCCTTATAAGGATGGACGGGTTTTCCGTTTTTAATCAAACACGATACCGCTGCACGGTCGGCACACGCGCACCTGCGCATACTGCTGTGCCATCGCTGCCGCACAACGCTCGGCGGTATCCTGCGAGGCAAACAAACCGAACACTGCGGATCCGCTGCCGCTCATACAAGCGGCTGCCGCACCGTTTTTGAGCAACAGATCACGCGCCGCCAAACTATCCGGCAAACATAAAGCATCCTCAAACGAGTTGCCGACAGCGGCAGCCATTTTTGTAAAGTCGCCGTTTTTGAGCGCTTCGCAAAACGCACGCGCCGACGGATGGAACAGATCGGGCTTGCCGTCTACCAACCGATACGCTTCCGGGGTGGAAACGCCGCCCGTCGGTTTCACGATCACAACATATCCCGTTTCAAAAGCGGGTAACGGCTGTAGCTCCGTTCCCGTTCCGACGCCGAGCGCCGTACCGCCGCGAATACAAAACGGCACGTCTGCACCGATCTTTGCACCTAATGCACACAGTTCATCAAGCGATAAACCGGCCCTCGTCAAGCGATTGAGCGCGACCAACACGCCCGCCGCATCGGCACTGCCCCCCGCAAGCCCCGCTTGCATCGGGATATGCTTTTCGACCGTGATGCGATAGTTCTCGTTTCGGCCGGCATACTCCCGAAACAACATCGCCGCACGGTAAGCAGTGTTTGATTCGTCCTGCGGGGCACCGCCGTCGCAAAGCACATTTGTGGTGTCGGCAAAATCCACCGTAATACGGTCGCACCAGTCAACGGTTTGGAACACCGTTTCGAGCAGGTGATACCCATCATCCCGCCGACCGACCACGTCCAACACGAGATTGATCTTGGCGGGGGCGTTTACCGTTACGCTCATAAAAGGCCTCGGCTTTCCAAAAACGCGCGAATGCGTTTCATCGCTTCGGTAATATGCCCGATGGAATAGCAGTATGAAATGCGCACAAACCCTTCGCCGCATTCGCCGAACGCGGTGCCGGGCACGACCGCCACGTGCTGTTCCATGAGCAGCAGCGTGCAAAACTCTTCCGCCGTGAGTCCCGTTTTTTCAATAGACGGGAACACGTAAAACGCACCCTCGGGATCAAAGCAACGCAGGCCCATTTTGTTGAGTTCCCCCACGATGAACCGCCGACGGGAATCGTAATCCTCCCGCATTTCTTTTACATCGTCGTCGCCGTTTTCCATCGCTTCGATAGCGGCGTACTGCGAAACCGTCGGGGCACACATCAAGGCATACTGGTGTACCTTGAGCATCTGTTTCATGATCGGCGCCGGCGCACACACGTAACCAAGCCGCCAGCCGGTCATCGCAAAGGATTTGGAGAAACCGCTGACGTACACCGTGCGCTCCCACATACCGTCGAGCGATGCTAAACTGACGTGTGATGCCTCGCCGTAGGTCAGGTCGGCATATATCTCATCCGAAAGCACGAGAATATCCGTCCCGCGCAACACCTCGGCAATGGCTTCGAGATGTTCGCGGCGCATAACGGCACCGGTAGGATTGCTCGGGAATGGCAGCACCAACAGTTTGGTTTTGGGAGTGATCGCGGCTTTCAAGGCCTGTGCCGTTAAACGGAAGCTGTCTTCCGCACGGGTGACGATCGGAACCGCGACACCGCCCGCCATCTGTGCGAGCGGCTCGTAGCACACAAAGCTCGGCTGCGGGATCAGGACCTCGTCGCCCGCAGACACCAGCGTGCGCATACACAGATCGATGCCCTCACTGCCGCCTACCGTTACCAAGATCTCGGTATCGGGGGCATAGGCAACGTTTACGTGGCGTTTGATATAGCCGCTGATCGCCTCACGCAGTCGGGGCATACCGGCATTGGACGTGTACCACGTTTTTCCCTTTTCCAGTGACTCAACGCCTTTGTCACGAATATGAAACGGCGTGGAAAAGTCGGGTTCCCCGATGGACAGGGAAATGACGTCTTCCATGTCGTTGGCAATGTCAAAGAATCGACGGATACCGGACGGTTTCATACCGGTGATCGTCGGATTCATCAGCTTTTCGTAATTCATACGATCAAATATATCCTCTCTCGTCTTGATTGTCACCTAAAAACATGACGTTGCTCTCTTTATAGCGACGCAGTACAAAATGCGTTGCCGTGGAAATAACCGAATCCAACGGTGCCAGACGCTTTGCCACGAACGCGGCGATCTCCTGAAAACTGCGGCCGGTTACACGCACCGACAGATCGTAACCGCCGGACATGAGATACACGCTTTCCACCTCTTCAAACGCCATGATCTGCTCGGCAATACCTTCAAAACCGACATCACGACGCGGCGTAACCTTCAATTCGATGATCGCCGTAACGCATTCGCGATCGGTCTTATCCCAGTCCACGATCGCCTTGTAGGCGCGGATCGCACCGTCCTTTTCGAGCTTGGCAATCTGTGCGCGTACCTCTGCCTCCGATATATCCAGCATGGTTGCCAATTGTTCGTCTGTTAAGCGGGCGTTGGAATCCAACAGCTTCAGCAATTTATCCATAAATGTGCTCCTCCGATACACGTATTTCTTTCATTGTATCATATTTCTGCGTATATGCAAATAAAATGTTTGCTTTCGTTGTAAAAAGGGTGTATGATGGTGTCACAAAGTATAGAAGCGGAGGGGTTATACGATGAAACAAAAGACCGTTCTCGCCTGGATCGTCGACATCGTGTATATTGCGCTCGGTGCCGCTGTTTACGCACTGGGGTATACTATCTTTATCCGTCATAACGCCCTGACTCCCGGCGGTATCAACGGTATCGCCACCCAGATCAGCGCATTGACCGATCTGCCCCCCGGCATGCTGTCGCTTAGCATCAGTATCCCGCTTTTGGCACTCGGATTTTGGCAGCTCGGCTCGCATTTTTTCGTGACGACCGCCGTCTCGACCGTGCTTTCTTCCGTCTTCATAGACACGTTTGATGTATTACTCGGCAGTTATTCATACGAAGGTGAAATGCTGGTTGTCGCTCTGTTCGGCGGTGCACTATCCGGCATCGGCCTGTCGCTCCCCATTTTGCGCGGCGCTTCGGCGGGCGGCAACGACATCATCGCGCAGGTGGTCAATCGCCACTGGCCGAATATCCCCATCGGCAAATTCTTGTTTGGCTTTAATATGGTGGTGTTCGTTTCAGCCGCTTTCGTATACGGCAACATCGAAAGCGCCTTGTGCTCGGCGGTGGTATCTTTTGTTTCCTCGTACGTGATCGACGCCGTTCTTCTCGGTGTGGACAGCGGAAAATCGCTGATGATCGTTACGGAAAAGCCGTATGAGTTGGCGGAAGAAATCCACAACGCCACCGGTCGCGGAGCAACCGTTATCCCGGCTTACGGAACGTATCAACATGAGGAGCGTTCCATCTTAATGTGTATTTCCCGCCGTCGGGATATTGTCAAGATCCGCCGTATCCTGAAAGCAAAGGACCCCCATGCTTTCGTGATCATTCAGGATACGGGCGAAATCTTTGGTAAAAATTTCAAGTCGATATAAAAAGGAGAATCAATTATGCGAGCGGTTATTACGGTTATCGGAAAAGATATGGTGGGTATTCTCGCCAAGGTGTCTGCCATCTGCGCGGAACACCGAGTCAATGTGTTGGAAGTTACCCAGTCCATTTTGCAGGAACTGTTCGCTATGATCATGATGGTGGACATTGAAAAAAGTGACGTCCCGTTCGAGCAATTCGCAGACGAGTTGACCGCTCTCGGCGACTCCCTGGGTTTATCCATCCACACGATGCATGAGGATATTTTTAATTCCATGCACCAGATCTAAGGAGGAAAACCATGTTAAACGCCCGTGACATTTTAGAAACCATTACGATGATCCAGGAAGAAAACTTGGACATTCGCACCATTACCATGGGTATCTCCCTGCTTGACTGCTGTGACAGCGACATTGACACCGTCTGCCGCCGCGTCTACGATAAGATCACCACCAAAGCCAAACACTTGGTCGAGGTCGGTGAGCAGATCGAAAAGGAATACGGGATCCCGATCATCAACAAACGCATCTCGGTGACGCCCATCGCTATTGTTTTGGCGGGGTGCCTCAAAAAAGAGCCGCTGAAATTGGCGCAGACACTGGAACGTGCGGCGCTCGCCGTCGGTGTCAATTTTATCGGGGGCTATTCCGCGTTGGTGCAAAAGGGGTTTGCCGCAGGTGATCGGGAACTGATCGAAAGCATCCCCGAGGCACTTGCGACAACGGATCACATTTGTTCATCCGTCAACATCGGTTCCACCAAGGCGGGCATCAACATGGACGCCGTAGCCGAAATGGGGCGCGTCGTCCGCCGCTCGGCCGAACTGACCGCTGACCGCGACTGTATCGGCCCCGCCAAGCTGGTAGTGTTTTGCAACGCGCCCGAGGACAACCCGTTTATGGCCGGGGCATTCCACGGTGTCGGCGAACCCGATTGCGTCATCAACGTCGGCGTTTCCGGCCCCGGTGTGGTGCGTGCGGCACTCGCCAAAGCGGGTGATTGTGACTTGACTGCCGTGGCTGATCTCATAAAGCGCACCGCCTTTAAGATCACCCGTATGGGTCAATTAGTTGCCAAAGAGGCCTCCCGCCGTTTGGACGTGCCGTTCGGAATCGTGGACCTCTCACTCGCCCCCACCCCCGCCGTCGGTGACTCGGTGGCATACATTTTAGAAGAAATGGGGCTCGAATGCTGCGGCGCGCACGGCACCACCGCCGCGCTCGCGTTGCTCAACGACGCCGTCAAAAAAGGCGGCGTGATGGCCTCCTCCCACGTCGGCGGATTATCCGGTGCATTTATTCCTGTTACGGAAGATGCCGGCATGATCCACGCCGCCCGTACCGGTTGCCTGCGCATTGAAAAATTGGAAGCGATGACCGCCGTTTGTTCGGTCGGCTTGGATATGATCAACATCCCCGGCGACACATCGGCCGAGATCATTTCCGCCATCATCGCGGATGAAGCGGCGATCGGTATGATCAACAACAAAGCCACCGCCGTGCGCGTGATTCCCGCCATCGGTAAGCAGGTCGGTGACGAGCTTTCGTTCGGCGGTCTGCTCGGCAGCGGACCGGTCATGCCGGTAAATCCCGCCTCCCCCGCTCGTCTTATCAACCGCGGCGGGCGCATCCCCGCTCCTCTGCAAGCACTTCGAAACTAATGACAAAAACGCATCGTAAAACGATGCGTTTTTTCTTGTGTATCGGCAACTTTTCCTGTATACTGGTAAAAGGATGTTGAAAGGGGGCATTTACGGTGTTCTCACAAGTGCATAGTTTGGGATTGCTCGGAATTGATGGGTATCCGGTTGAAGTAGAAGCGGATATTTCGCAGGGGCTTCCCGGATTTGATATTGTCGGTATGCCGGGACCTGCCGTTAAGGAATCGCGCGACCGCGTGCGGGCTGCCATGAAAAACTGCGGGTTTTCGTTTCCGGTCAGCCGTATCACAGTCAATTTGGCGCCCGCCGACGTTAAAAAAGAGGGCTCGGTTTACGATCTTCCGTTGTTGCTCGCTCTGCTGCGTGCCGCCGGTCAGCTTTCGTTTGATTTGAGCGGCATGGCGTTTATCGGCGAACTTTCGCTCACCGGTGAGGTGCGCCCCGTGCACGGTGTGCTGCCGATGGTGCTTGCCGCCCGTAAGGCCGGCATCTCGACCATGTTTATCCCAAAAGCGAATGCCGCTGAGGGCGCCGTTGTAGACGGCATCACCGTGTACGCCGTGGAGCATATCAAAACCCTGCTTGCGCATTTATCCGGTGAGGAGCCGCTGACCGCGCTTCCGAAAACCGAATTTAATCCGCACACGGATGTGAGCATCCCCGATTTTTCCGAAGTGATGGGGCAGGCGATCCCTCGCCGTGCGATGGAGATCGCCGCTGCCGGAAATCATAATATTCTGCTGGTGGGCCCACCCGGCTCGGGTAAAAGCATGCTTGCCAAACGTCTGCCGTCTATTCTGCCGGACATGACGCGCGAGGAAGCGCTCGAAGCCACCTCCGTACATTCCATTGTCGGAACACTGCCCGCAGACGTCGGGCTTCTCTCCTCCCGTCCGTTTCGTTCTCCGCACCATACGGTTTCAGCAGTAGGCCTGACAGGCGGCGGTGCCGTTCCGAGACCGGGCGAGGTATCGCTTGCCCACAACGGCGTTCTGTTTTTGGACGAACTGCCCGAGTTTTCCCGCCAGGCAACCGAGGGGCTGCGGCAACCGCTTGAAGATCAGCGCGTGACCATCTCCCGCGCCAGCGGTTCGCTGACCTACCCCTGCTCCTTTATGCTGGTTGCCGCCATGAACCCCTGCGCTTGCGGTTACTACGGTCATCCCACCCGCGAATGTACCTGCTCGGCAAACAGCGTCACGCGGTATCTCTCCCGCATTTCCGGCCCGCTGTTGGATCGCTTCGACCTGCACGTGGAGGTGCCGCCTGTCGGCTATATCGATCTGAATGCCAAAGAACCCTCCGAAAATTCCGCGTCCATCCGTGAACGCGTCAATACGGCACGGCGCGTACAGCTTGAGCGCTATGCCGGCACCCGTATCCGCACCAACTCGCAACTGACACCATCGTTGTTGCGGCGACATTGCGCCTTATCCCCGGATGCCGAGGCACTTATGGAAAGTGCTTTTGACCGTTTGGGCTTGTCCGCCCGTGCGTACGACCGTCTTTTGAAAGTGGCGCGTACCATTGCCGATTTAGACGGAAGTGAAAAACTACGCATCGAGCATTTGTCCGAGGCGATTCAGTATCGCAGTTTAGACCGCAAATACTGGCGCCGCTAACGCGGAGCGTTTCGCCTTGTTTTGTTCACGCAACACGTAAACGGGGTGGCGTATTGCCACCCCGTTTCTTTTGATACCTGCCACGCCCGAGCAACAAAAAGCGATGGAAGCATCTGCCTCCATCGCTTTTGTTTTATTTTCCGATCAAACCGGTGGCAACCAGTACGATGAGCACAATACCGAGTGCGATACGGTACCAACCGAACGGCTTGAAATCGTGCTTTTTGATGAAATCCATCAAGAAACGAATCACCAAAACGGATACGAGGAACGATACCGCAAATCCGATCGCCAAGCACGCCCAATCCAACCATGAGAAGGCGGAAAGCACGCCGTCAGCCGCCGCTTTAAGCAATTTCAGCCCCGACGCACCGAACATGACCGGGATCGCCATGAAGAACGAAAACTCAGCGGCAACCGTGCGGGACGCCCCCAGTGCAGTGGCACCCAGAATCGTCGAGCCGGAACGTGAGGTGCCGGGGATCAATGCCAACATCTGAAACGCGCCGATACCGAGTGCCAAACCGGGGCGAATTTCCGAAAGATCGTTTACTTTCGTTTTGCGCACCATGCACTCCATCACGATAAAGGCGATACCGTACACGATCAGCGCCGCGGCAATGATGTATAAAAAGACGCCTTTATGTTCCGCTTCCATGGCATCCAGCCAGTCGTCGATCAGCAGACCTGCAATCGCGGCGGGTATACTGGCGATCAACACCTTACCCCACAACGTCCACGTGCCGCGCTTTTCATCGGCGGTCTTTTTCGGCGAAAAGGGATTGAGTTTGTGAAAATACAGCACCAACACCGCCAAGATCGAGCCCAACTGAATCAGTACTGAAAATAAATCGAAAAATTCTTTGGAACGCGTGAACGGAATAAACTCCTCAACGATAATCAGGTGACCGGTACTGCTGATGGGCAACCATTCGGTAATGCCCTGCACGACACCTTGCAAAACCGCTTTAAGCAATTCCCATAATTCCATACTGTATTGCTCCTTTAGATGTCAATTTCTCCGAGTAAATCGCGCAACAGAATGACCTCGTCGGGAGTCAGCGTAACGCCCTTGCCCATTTTAGAACGCTCGGGTGCCCAATCACGGATGTCGTATTTCGGCTCGCGATCGTTCCAACTGATGAGATTGATCTCCTTGCGCCAACCCGTGGGGGACTCAGACAACACCCCAAGTTCCTTTACAATATCATACTTCAGTTCTGCCATGTTCGTTTACTCCTTTATCTCATAAAATACACGGTTTGTGACAATCCTTCCCGACACGGAAACTTGTGAAAACACGCGGGAAAGACAATACTATCGCATTAAAACAACCATCTTTCCATGGGCTGGCCGGGCTGCGCGCTCGGCGTATCCACTACCAACGGCAGTTCCTCTTGCACAGGGGCCGCCGTTTCGTTTGGTTGCTCGGGCAACAGTTCGGCAACCTGACGGCAAAAATCCATACCGACGGCGTGTAATTGCTCAATCCGTTCGGTCGTTGCATCAACCTGCTTTTGTAACTCCGCTTTTTCTTCCCACAACGTCGCGATTGCTTGATGCGATTGCTCCAACTGCTCAGAAAGCTCGGCATCACGCACGGAGGCCGCCTCAGAGGCGCCGCGTGCTTGTTCAAGCTCTGCGGTTACGTCCGCCACCTGTGCGGTCAAGATCTCAATCTGCTCTTTGCATTCTGCCAGTTCTGCCGTCAACCGCTCGTTTTCACGAACAGCTTCCTTTTGCACCTGTGCCTCGACAAGTTGTTTTTGCAGTGACTCGATCTGCCCTTGCAGTTCCAGTTCCTGACGGGAACGCTCGGCCAAGATCTCATCGATATACGCTAAAACGTCCTCTTTGCGGAACCCGCGAAGAGCCGTTTTAAACATTCCGTATTCAGCCATCAGTCCACTCCCTTTCGCTTTCTTCCATATTCTATCATGCCGATGTTAAAAACGCAAGCACTAATGTCAAAGGCACCGCCGGCGGGTGCCGGCAGTGCCTTTTTTGAAATAATGTTTAATACTTGTTCTGGTTGTTCTGACTGTTTTGCTTGTTCTGCTGATTCTGCTGATTTTGCTTGTTCTGCTGATTTTGCTTATTCTGCTGATTTTGTTGATTTTGCTTGTTCTGCTGATTTTGCTGATTCTGATTGTTCTGCATAAGTCCGTTCCTCCCTATCGTTTTAAGCGGTACAAGAAGTACCGACGATAGTATGCCCGAACCGTTTGCGATTTATTCCGAATGAGCCGCAATAAAGGATTGTAACAATTCTGTATACGCTTGCTGCTCTTGTATATCCTTTTCCGAGTCGAGTGACAGATTCCGAACGCCGAAGTACAGTTCTTTCGGCACCGCCGGCCATGCCTCGATTGCCTGCATATCGGCTTCCTTCAGCAACGAACTTTCTTTCCAGTTCCAGTACGTGCCGTCCTCGCTGATGCCTGCCGCTTCAACCACGAGCGGCACGAAAAACGAAACGCCTTTATCCATTACCGGCTCTAAAATATTCGTATAATACTCGGGATCAAACGCAAACAACAAGACATCACGCGCCACAATATGGGCGGTAACCGCTTGGCGGTTTGCCATGGCATATTGTGCACCCGCTTCGGAAGAGACGTTGAGCACTTGAAGTTTGACAACGACCTTGCCATCTTCGTTGCGATCGCTTCCTACTGCCGAAAATTCCGCCTGCAAGCGGTTGATTGCCTGCACCGACAGTTCTTGTTGTGTCACCAAACAAACGGTATAATCCGCCCGCGTTTTTGATACCGCTTGTACGATTACCACGACGGCGATCGCCGCTATCAGTATGCCGATGATGGTCGGCCATTTATGATGGTACCAAAAATTTTCCCATTTTTCTTTGAATGTTGACGGCGGCGGTGGCGGTGGCGTGTATTCCAATTCCTCTTGACTCACCCCAACTAAGTAACGTTCTCTTGCCATGGGTAACACCTCCTTAGTTGATATCTACAACATACCACATTTTTCGCATAATGTAAAGAAGAACCGCGCCGCCTTGTACAGACAGCGCGGTTTGTGTGTTCGGATCTTATCGGTTATCCACCTTGATCTGACCTCGCACGATCACCAGAACGATCTTAAAATCTTCGTCTACCACCAACAAGTCGGCAAACTTACCTTCCTTAATGGACCCGGTTTCGTCATCAACACGGATCGCGCGGGCGGGATTGATCGTTGCTGACTTGATCGCCTGCTTGAGCGGAATACCGAAGCGGATAACGTTGCAAAGTTCCTCATACACATTGGAGGTTGAGGCAGCAATGGTGCCGTCGGCAAGCAACGCCTTTCCGTCCTTTACATATACGGTTTGACCACCTAAATCGTATTCGCCGTCAACATGTCCCGCTGCGCTCATGGAATCACTGATGATGATCGAATTGTCTTCACCAAGCTGTGCAAACGCAATACGCAAAGCCGCCGGATGGATATGGAACCCATCACAGATCATTTCCGCACGCACGCCGTATTCACGGGTTTTGTCGAATACCGCACCCACGACACCGGGGCTGCGGTGGGTAAGCCCGCTTTGTGCATTGTACAGATGCGTCACGTGGCGTGCGCCCCATTCGATCGCTTGGCAGGCCTCGTCGTAGTCGGCTGCGGTGTGGGCAATAGATACCGGACAGATCGGCTGGATTTCCTTAATGAATTCCTCCGCGCCGTCACATTCCGGGGCAATATCAACCACCTTAACGATACCGCCGCAATCCTCGTTCAACCGCTTAAACTCAGCTGCATCAGGGTTGCGGACATAGGCACCGTTTTGCGCACCTTTTTTGGACATGGCAATATACGGCCCTTCCATGTTGATGCCCTGAATGTATGCACCGTCCACCGTCAGACGGCAAGCCGCCACGTTACGGAAAATGCGTTGCAACTCTTCAAAAGACAAGGTCATGGACGTCGGGCAAAAGGAGGTAACACCGCGTTTTACCAAACAATCGGACATCGCTTGTAACGCTTCCTCTGTTGCCTCACCGGTATCATGCCCCGCGCAACCGTGAATATGTATGTCGATAAGGCCCGGCAAAACGGTATATCCTGCCAGATCCAGTACCGTATCACCGCTCTCTCGGTTGTCGATCGCCGTAATGCGTTCACCTTCAACCGTGATGTTCTTTTTTTCCGTTTCAAATTGATCGTTATAGATCGTTGCGTTTTTTAATAACATAGTAACACGTCCTTTATTCTTGCGTTGTGTTGGCAACATCACTGACGTACAGCGTGACCGTATCACCAACCGCGATCTCTTCACCCGCCTTCGGAGACGAACGCTCGACCAATCCTTTTTCCACCGTCGCTACCTGCAAGCGCAGACTTTCCGTTACAGTATATCCCAGTGCTTGCAGATATAACTTGGCGTGTTCTTCTTTCCAACCGGTCAGATCCGGCATCACACCGGTAGAGGGACCGGCACTGATCACCACCGAAACGACGGTGCCGCGATCCATTTTCTCCCCCGGAGCAGGTGTCTGAGCAACAATACGTCCTTTGGGCACGGTGTCGTGATATTCGTAGCCCTTGAGTTCCACTTTCATTTCACCCGACAGCGTAGCCGCTTTGACCTGCGCATACACACGTCCTCTTAAATCCTCCACGTCGAACAATGCCTCACCGGTGGGTGTCGGCACAAACTCGGTGGAGGTCGTGGGAGCCATGGTCAGCGCATTCTGTGTGGTAGTGGTCACGGTCGGTTCCGCGCCGCCCAAGTTAATGACGTTCAAGTTATTAAGCACCAACACCATAACAATCGCCAGCACCGCAAACGCCGCAACAAAGATGATCCCAAGAGTTTTGGCACCGTTCTTTTTCGGCGTTTCTGCCTCGTCATCCTCATGAATGAGCGCTGCCACCGCCGAGGTAGCGGTCATTTCATCCAACAACTGCTGAACAGTTTGCGTGCGGCGCGGCGCATACACGCGCAACGCACGAACCAAGCTTTCCTTGACGTGGGCGGGCGTTTTATCGGCGACCTCCGCAGGCATCAGCAGATCGTCTGCTTTTTTGCCGCGCTGTGTCGCATCGGCGGGATGCCGTCCTGTCAAAGCAAAAAACATGGAAGCGGCTACACCGTACACGTCGGAGGCGGGCGTACAATCCGCACCTTCCTCATATTGCTCCGGCGCCGCATAACCGGTAATCAAATTCGGCTTACACTCGGTGTTTACCGTACGCGTTTCCGGGATGGCAAAATTTTTAAGCCGCAGATTGCCTTCCGTATCTACCAAAATATTTTTCGGGCTGATACCCAGATGCAACAGACCGGTAGCGTGAATCGTAGACAACGCGGAAAGTAAGGGCAAAAATAACCGTCTGGTTTCGTCAAACGATAAGCGTCCACCTTTCGCTGCCACATATTTTTCAAGACTTTTTCCTTCACAGAATTCCGCTATGGTGTAGGCAGTGCCGTTCTCTTCAAAAATGTCGTATGACGGCACCACCACCAACACGTCGCGCAAACGGGCAACCGCGCGGGCTACCGTCAAAAACTTGGCGCGGTAAGCGGCAAAAACGGCTTCCTTTCCGGCCATAGGCACGAGCGCACCGCCCTGTTGCCGTTCACACAACGCGGCAGGAAAAAATTCCCGCACGGTAATGGCACTTTCCTCCTGCGTGTCATAGCCGATGTACACCGCACTGTCGCCGCCGATCTCCAGCACGCGGCCGACCAGATACCGACCGCTGAGCAGCGTGCGGATACGCAAATATTCCGGCGGATTCACACCGCCGGCGGGATACCCGCAATGTGGACATTTGGTCTCGCCCTCGCCCAGAGGATGCATACACCCCATACACATCGTGTTTATTTCCATTTGTCAGTCTCCTTTCAGCGATTGTTTAAGCTTCTGCTGACGGATATCCTTGCCGACACACACCAGCGGCTCAAATAAACCCGTAACGCGTGACGCGATCTGCTCACCGTAGCGATCGGTCAACTCCTTTTGATTTAAGTTCGTACTGATAATGGTTGGCTTTTCCGCCATCAGCCGTCCGTTGATGATATTATATAGCGCCGACGTGTAAAAAGAACTTGAAAATTCCGTTCCGACGTCGTCTAAAATCAAAAGATCACATTCAAGCAACACGTCCTCTGTGTTACCGTCCGCTCTGCCGAAATGCTCTCTCTCGATGCGGTGTAACAACTGCTGTACCGGTCCGTACACGACCGAATAGCCCTGTGACAGCACCTCGCCGGCAATAGCGAGCGATAAATGCGTTTTGCCGACACCTGTCGGTCCGCGCAACAACAAGCTGTCGTCTCGTCCGTCAAAATTGCGAGCATACGCACGGCAATATTCAACGACCTGCCGCATCTGTGCGCGCGGCGCGATGCCGGTACGGCTGTCCGCGCGGGAAGAGTAATACTCAAGCGACAGCTCATCGAACGACGTCGGTTTCATCGCTGACAGTTCAGACAGTTCCATGCAAGAATATTCCCGCATCAATTGCTCTAAGCAAGCGCACGGCTTACCATCCACAAAGCCCGTATCCTGACACGCGGGGCAAGTGTGCACCGGTTCAAAGTTTCCTGCGGTTACACCGTTCTTTTGCAGCAATGCCGCCAGTTCCGTTTGTAATGCTAAGTTTTCGTTTTTGATTTTTTCTACTTGTTTTTCTATGTTTCCCCCATCAAGGATCGCCGCCACAACCTTGGCAGACGATTGCGCCATCAACTGTTCGATCTCCCGCACACGGGGCACTGCTTCGCGCATTTGTTCGTGAACTGCCGCGGCACGCGTGAGCGCGATGCCGCGTCGCTCCTTCAATGTCGCCATTGCTTTGTCATAAATTTCTCGTTTGAACATGCGGCGACTCACCTCTTCTTCTTTTTGTATACGGGCATATACTGCTCGACCATCTCTTCGTATTCCGTGTTTGCCGCAGCGGGTGTCTTGGCGGGCTTTTTACCCGACAAGGCAGCAACTTTCTCTGCCGTATCGGCACCCTGGCTGTGCCAGTTTTCCAACACACGATCCATGTACCGCGTTTCGAATTTGCCGGTCTTTTCCCGACAGATCTCATACGCTTGCAACAACACCTCGTCGGTGATACCCCACTGACAGATCCACTTCTCCGCGGTGCGGCTTGCCACAGCGCCGGTAAGCGGCTTTTGAAGCCGGCACACCGTTTGCACGTGACGCACCGCCTGCTCACAGCGTTCCATATAGCACAAGTGTTCCTCTGCCGCTTCCATCGTCAAGATCCCGCGGTCTGCCCAATCCATTGCCACTTTTTCTATGTACCGCATATTGATACGTTCCGCGTGCGCCGCGTAGCCGACGACCATCAGCAGCACCGCCGCAGGCAGGCCGACAGTTTCGTACAAATACAGCAACGTTTCCGCATCACCGTTTGAAAGCGGACGTCCCATGCGGGCGCTGACCTCCGTCAACAGTCCGCCGAATTCTTCATCCTTCGTTTGACAACGGATCACGTCCGTCATTTGCGGCTTTGTTACCTTCGGGCGTGTCGGCTTTTTGGCCGGCTGCGGCACAGACGCCTCGGAAAAAACAGCGGCGGGCTCTTCCGGCTCGTCGGTCCCCTGCAGCACACCTGCCGCTACCCAGTATTGCAACGCGTCACGGCAGTCCGGTGCGGTTTCGCCGATGGCTTTTGCACACGCATCCGCATCAAAGACGCCGTCATTTCGGGACAGCCACAGCAACACCTTCAACTGCACCGAACCCGCAAGCCGTAAATGACGGTCGGCAATTTCTTCCGGTACGACAAACACATGCCGCATAAGCGACGCGTTCCATACGTATTCTGCCATACACTGTCCCTCCTTTCACAGATTCATTACGAAGAATACCCACATTATTATAAACATCTTTCGACCCGAAACGCAAGTCCTTTTTCGTTTTTCGCCGTAATCGTAAAAAAATTGAGTTGATTTTTTCAAAAAAATATGCTATCGTACTAATCGTAAGAGCAAAGGAGGTGCTTGAACAATGGCTTATAAAATCAACGATGATTGCATCAACTGCGGCGCTTGCGCCGAGGGCTGCCCCACCGAAGCGATTTCCGAGGGTGATGGCAAATACGTTATCAACCCCGAGACCTGCATCGATTGCGGCGCTTGTGCCGAGGCGTGCCCCGTTGGCGCTCCCCAGGCCGAATGATGCCGATTTGCTGAGGGCTGCCGTACCAAACGCGTACGGCAGCCCTTTGTCTTGAAACGAGGTTATTGTATGATTCGCACCGAACCGCTCGCAAACGGTCGCTTCGCGTTGGTGGACGACGTCTGCACCTTCGGCACGGATGCCGTACTGCTCAGCAAATTTGCCGCCGTGCACAGCACCGACCGCGTTTGTGATCTGGGCACCGGCTGCGGCATCATCCCACTTCTCTGGTATGCCGCCGGCTTGATCCCTTTGGTGGACGCCGTAGATCTCTGTGAAAACGCCGTTTCGCTTTGCCGCACAGCGGTCGAACAAAACGGCTTATCCGACCGTATTTCCGTTTGGGAACAGGATTGGTGCGCGCTCACGCTTCCTGCCGACGCGTACGATGCGGTGGTGTGTAACCCGCCGTATTTCCCCGCAGGCAGCGGCAAGGTAAGCACCCATCCCGACCGTCGGCTGGCGCGGCACGAAACCGCTACCACCCTGAAAGACGTCTTTTCCGCCGCACATCGTTTACTGAAGGTCGGCGGTCACTTTTGCTTTTGTCACCGCCCGGAACGCTTGCCGGACGTTATAATAACACTACGCGAACAAGGGTTGTCCCCCACGCGCCTGCAATGGGTGCACGCGCGGCAGGACTCTCCGCCGTTCATATTTTTGTGCGATGCCGTCAAGGGCGGCAACCCGCAACTAACCGTTTTACCTCCTCACATTCTCGAAAGCAGGTGATCCCATGCCCGGCACACTCACACTGGTCGGCACCCCCATCGGCAATCTCTCGGATTTCTCGCCCCGCGCCGTAGAAGCGTTGAAGGCGTGCGATTTTATTGCCGCAGAGGATACCCGCGTATCGTTAACGCTGCTCAATCACTTCGGTATTCGTAAACCGCTGATCAGTTACTTTGAGCATAACAAACGCGAACGCGGCGAAGCCATCTGCCGTAAACTGGAGGACGGCGAAAACGCCGTGCTGGTTACCGATGCGGGTATGCCCGCGATTTCCGATCCCGGGGAGGATCTGGTGGCGCTTTGCCATGAACGCGGGATTCCCGTCACCGTGATTCCCGGTCCCAGCGCCGGTATCTCGGCACTTGCCGTGTCGGGGCTTCCCACCGCTCGTTTTACCTTTGAAGGGTTTTTATCCGCCAACCGCCGCGATCGCCGCGAGCGATTGGATTCCTTAAAAGCCGAACAGCGCACCATGGTGTTTTACGAAGCCCCGCACAAGCTGCTCGGCACGTTAGAGGATCTGCTGGCCGCCTTCGGCGATCGACGCATCTGCCTCGCCCGCGAACTCACCAAGTTACACGAGGAAATCGTGCGTACCACACTCACGGGAGCGGTGGCCCGCTACCGCGAAGCCGCCCCGCGCGGCGAATTCGTTTTGGTGATCGAAGGCGCCGCTCCCGCAGAAAGCACGCCCCTTACCCCCGAAGAAGCGGCTGAAACGGCTCGTTCCTACATGCAGGAGGGCTTGTCCACCTCGGATGCCGCCAAAAAAGCGGCGGCGGAAACCGGTGTGAAAAAAGGCGATATTTACCGCCTGCTCACAAAGGAGAGTTGAGTATGTTTGACAATTTCGACGTCGGCACGCTTTTGATGATCGTGCTTGCCGTCATCATCGGCATCTATCTTCACCGATTGGACAAAAAAGAAAAGAGCGACCCGCTTGCCGCTCTTTATAAACAGTACCGCACGCTGTCTTCGGAAACGCTCGCCGCCATCTCGGACAGTGAACTCGTACGCGCCGTTGTCGCCAACGTCATGGCAAAAACCGACCGCCGCCGTCCCGACGTGTATCATCTGATCCCTCTGCTGTCGCACGGCAGAGTCGCCGTTTACAGCGTGTGGCTGATCTGCCACGAGTTGGAGATCGGCGATATGGATGCGCTGCTCCGTTCCCCTTCCGGTCGCTTTTTGGAATCGGCAACAGATGGTTTTTCGCTGATCGGCGCCAAGGCCTGTGCCGTAGCGGAGGACGAAACGGCTCTGCGGGAAGCGATCGCCGCCGAACAGCCGCTTTCTTTGTGTGTCGCCTATATTCGCGATAACCCCGAGGAGTTTATCGACCTATAACGCAACGTACAACAGCGCAAGCAGCAGTTCGGTCGGCGCACCGTTACGACCGAGTACGAAAATCAGCAAGAGCAGCAGCGCTCGCTCCTCATCCCCCGCCAGGAAGGAAAGCCAGTCCTTTTCGCGGGTTTTTTGTTCTGCCCGACGGCACGGGGGGTTCTGTTCACAGGTGGTTTCGTCTTTGCAAACCGGTGGTTCCTCAACCATCGGTTGCACCGCTTGCGGGATCGGCGGTGTGAACGTTACCCCGCGGTACACGTTCACGGGATGTTCCCTCACCAAACGCTGTGACCGTTCCGCCATGCGTTGCACGCGTAACGCCGCCTCCTGTTGAAGCTGTGTCACGTTGCGCTCGTTCATTCGGATCTTCCTCCCCTTTGCAACAACGGTAAAAATTTGAGCAATTGCATCATGCGAACGGAATCATCCAACCGTTTCTCACGGTCACCGTGTAAATACGGACGCAACGCCTTGAGCAAGGTCGTATTCTGATCGTCCTTGCCCATTTGCGATAACAGCGGCATCAGTTTTAACAGCCCATCCAGCTCCGGCATCGCCGCGGGCGGCGGTGTCGGTTCCGGTTCAGGCGATGCGGCAGTATTCAGCGCATCGGGAGAAACTCCCAATGCCGCCATCATACTTTGAATCTTTTCCATGCCGTCCGGTGAATTGAAAAGCCCATCTAATTTTTTGGAAAGCTCGTCATCCATGGGAATCCTTTCCTCCCGTCAGTTTGGACAAAAACGCCTGCACCTCGGGTGTGTTTATAAGTTGCTGTAATCTTGCGGTGTCACCCGCAAGTTCGGTTATCTTCTGCGCATTTTGAGCACCCGCGCGATCCGACAACGCAGATAATCCGCCGTTTTGTACGGTTGATGCCAGTTGTTCAGGCGTCATGCCCAGCCGCTTGGAAGCGTATCCCAATAACGCTTGTAATTGATCCGGTGTGATCTGACTCATCCCGATCCCTCCTTATCTCATATGTATGTCGTAAAGTCGGAGGCCCAAGCGGTCTTAGGAAGACAACTCTGCCTTTCAACTCCTTGGCTCACAGAACGACATGGCTACGATCCGACTTGCCGCTTGGAAGCGTATCCCAATAACGCATGTAATTGATCCGGTGTGATCTGACTCATCCCGATCCCTCCTTATCTCATATGTATGTCGTA
>JAZNRA010000002.1:0-9688 GCA_045590415.1 Acutalibacteraceae bacterium
GGAATTCCGCGCCCTTTTCATCTTGCGTGACGTGCGAAAGTGTGTTACAATGCAGTTGTGAATTTGTTTGCGAGGTGTTGATACAGTTGAAAGATACAATTCGTCAGGCGTTAAAGCTATACGTAAATACGTGGCTTGCCGGCATTATGGGCGTGTTTTTGTATTTGTCGGTGGGTGCCATTTTTGCGGCACTCAAAACCACCGGGTTGGTTATGAATTTGGTGGCGTTGGTGTTACAGGTCGTGTTGTTTGCCTTGATTGTGTACACCAAGATGTGGGAGTTGGGTGATAAAAACGCGAACTCAGCGAACTTCGGTCATATGAAGGGGGATCCGCTGCGCGGGTTAACGCTCGGTCTGCTGGCGGCGATTCCGTCTGTTATCAGCTTTTTGGCATTGATCGGGGATAAACTGTTCGGCTTTTGGGGCGGCATGGCAACGGCGTATCGCCTTTGTCACACCGCATTGTATCCCGTGATCGTGTGGTCGATGGGGTCTGTCGTTTCTCTCACTACCGCGGATATTTCGTGGGGTGGTATTCTCTGCGCGGGGTTACCGCTGTTATTTATGCCGGCGGTGGCAACACTTGCGTATTTCTTGGGGTACCGTCATATTTCTTTGCGTGAAAAGATCGTTTTTGTGAACAAAGAGAAATAAGCGTTTTCTCCGTTGCATAGAGATGTAAACGGAGGGGATTGCTTTGAGATCAGCACTTGTGGATACGGCGATCGTCATTGTCAGCGCGGCGTTGGCGTTGGCAGCGGCGTTCGGTGTGACCGAGCGGCGCGGGGTATCGGCGTGTGTCAGCACCTCGCCGCACATTTTGATCGATGCCGGTCACGGCGGCGCAGACGGCGGCGCGGAAGGTGCCGACGGAACGTTGGAAAAGCACCTCAATTTAGCGATTGCGTGTCCCCTTGGGGAACTGTTGCGGGTGATGGGATATACCGTTTCGTATACCCGCACCGAAGACACGATGGTGAACGCGGTGGGGGATACGTTGCGTGAGCGTAAGGTCAGTGATATCAAGAACCGCCTATCGTTGATCGAGCAGGCGGATATGACGGTCAGCATTCATCAAAACAAATTCCCGCAGACACAGTACAGCGGCACACAGGTGTTTTACGGCACCGGCTCCGAAGACAGCCCCGTGTTGGCGGCGGCGATTCGCGCGGCGGTGATTGCGTTACTGCAGCCAACCAACACCCGCGAACTGAAAAAGGGTGACGGCAGCGTGTATTTGCTAAAGCATGCCACGCGGCCGCTCGTGCTTGTGGAGTGCGGCTTTTTATCAAATAAAGCGGAGTGCGAAAAGCTAAAAACCCGCGAATATCAGCTTCAGATGGCGTTTGCGATCGCGGCAGGCGTCTTGGGAGGATAGTATAACATGGCAGGGAAGCAAAAAAGCGTATACGTTTGCTCGGAATGCGGCGGACAGTTCCCGAAATGGTCGGGCAGATGTCCGCTGTGCGGCGAGTGGAATACTATTGCGGAGGAGATCGTAACGGCACAGCGCGCGGGTTCGCCGGCTGTTCGCCGAGTCGAGATCACCACCATGGACGGTGTTGATACCGGGGCCGAGACCCGTTACCTTACCGGCATCGGGGAGCTTGACCGCGTACTGGGCGGCGGTATCGTGCCGGGTGGATTGATGCTGATCGGCGGCGATCCCGGCATCGGCAAGTCCACGCTTCTTTTGCAGATCTGCGGCCATTTAAGCGAAAAATTCCGTATTCTGTACGTTTCCGGCGAAGAATCGGCGCGGCAGATCAAATTGCGTGCTGAGCGGCTCTCGGTCGGCGGGGAAAATCTGTTATTACTTTGTGAGACCGACATGGATGCCGTTCTGGAGGCGATCCGTGCAGAAAAACCGGATGTCGTCATCGTGGACTCGATCCAAACGGTCAGCTTGTCGGAGGTGGCGTCTTCACCCGGCAGCGTCACACAGGTGCGCGAGTGCGCGTCCGCGCTGATGCGGGAAGCCAAGCAAAACGATATTCCGATCTTTATTGTCGGTCACGTCAACAAAGACGGCGCCATTGCCGGCCCGAAGGTAATGGAGCATATCGTGGACTGCGTGTTATATTTTGAAGGAGATCCGCACAGCAACTATCGCATGCTCCGCTGTGCGAAAAACCGATATGGCTCCACGAACGAGATCGGCGTGTTTGAAATGCAGAATATCGGCTTGTGCGAGGTAGAAAACCCGTCCATGATGCTGTTGTCGGGTCGTCCCAAAAATGTCAGCGGCACGTGTGTTGCCTGCGTGATGGAGGGAACGCGGCCGCTGCTTGCCGAGGTGCAGGGGTTGGTGTCGCCTACGGGCTTCGGCAATCCGCGGCGCATGTCCACCGGCTTTGACGGCAATCGCTTGGCTTTGCTGCTCGCGGTGCTGGAAAAACGGGCGGGATATTTTTTCTCGAATCTGGATACCTACCTTAACGTGATCGGCGGTCTGCGGTTGGACGAGCCGGCGGCAGATCTGCCGGTGGCGCTGGCGCTTATTTCCGGTTTAAAGGATAAACCGATGGACGAAGGCGTGGTGGCGTTCGGCGAGATCGGGCTGGCGGGCGAGTTGCGGGCGGTATCGGGTGCCGAGCAACGCATCGCGGAGGCGGCGCGGCTGGGCTTTACACGGATCATCGTGCCGGCACACACCTTAAAATCGTTGCACGGCAGTTATCCGATCGAGGTGATCGGCGCCGCCACGGTGCGCGAAGCATATGAAAAATTGTAATTAAAAATTTTAAAGCGAAAGCGGTTAACGCTTTCGCTTTTTTTGTTGTTATAATTTGCGGTTTCCTTCAAAGAATAGCAAGTGAAAAGGGAGGAAACAGTATGAAAAAATATATATGGCTGGTGCTTGGCACAGGTCTTGCCGTTGCAGCTATTTTCGGCATAAAAACATGGACGACGGAGGAAGAAATACCGGTTACCTTAATAACGATCGACCCGCAAACCGTACAACAAACGGTGAAATGTACCGGCAAGGTGGAGATGAGCGAAAGTCAGGCGGTGTACGTTGAGATCCCTTGCGTTGCAAAAGAAATCTACGTGAAGGAAGGGCAAACGGTCAAACAAGGCGATGCGTTGTTTTCGGTCGATGCGGAGGCGACGAGCGAGGCGCTGTCACAACTGACAGGGGCCTTGCCGAATGGGGTAACGGACATCGCCGATACGCAGGTCACCGCTCCGGTGTCCGGTATTGTTACCTCCCTCAGCGTACGGGCGGGAGAGATCACGGACCACACGCAGCCATGTGCAACGATCGCATCCGGCGAGGGAATGCAGATTGCAGTGGCGATCCGCGAACGCTTTTTGCCGCAGGTACAGATTGGGCAGAAGGTGATCGTTACGGGGGTGGCTTTTTCCAAAGAGGAATACCCCGGTACGTTGACCTCCCTTGCAAGCTCGGCGCGCCAGGAATACATCGGTACGGTTTCGGAAACGGTGGTGGACGCGGTCGTTTCATTGGATGAAGGAGCGACAGACGACTCACTGCGAACAGGGCTCAATGCTCAAGCGGCAATCGTGACGCAGACCGACGAAGACGTTTTGTTGATCCCGTACGATTGTCTTACGCAAAATGAACAAGGAAAGGAATGCGTGTATGTATATCGGGGAAACGGTGTTGCCGAGCGGCAGGCGATCGAGGTGGCAGCCGAACATGCCGACGGAGTTTTGGTGGTGTCCGGCATATCGGCGGGCGAACGGGTGGTACAAGCTCCGGAAGCTCTATCCGGAGCACGCGTGCGCGTGCGGGCGGGATAAGCAATGGAACTGATCAAAAACGCCCTGCGCCAGTTGTTGCGCAAGCGCGGACGAACGTTGCTTACGGTCGGCGGTATAGCGGTGGGTGTGATGATGGTATCTATCGTGACGGTGATCGGCAGCATCGGGCGTGCGTTCGTAGATGACGAGCTTGACAGCATGGGAGTCAGCGGACTGTCGGTCATGGCATTGACGGCGGATACGCTGCTCAGTGAAGAAGCGTTACAGGAGATACGTGAGTTGTCGCAGGTCTCCTCCGCGATGCCGCTGATGCTGCAGATCACCGGCATGTCCACTCCGCGCGGCAATAGCGATTCGGTGCTGTGCGGCATTGATGCGGGTGCCGGTCAGGTGATCTCGCTGACGCTGCTTTACGGCCGTATGATCACGGCCGGTGACGTGGCGGCCGCCGCGCCCGTGTGCGTGTTGGACGAAGCGGCGGCAAAGGCCGCGTACGGCAGAGATGCCGTGGTGGGAAAAACCGTCACGGTGACCGTCGGCCAACTGACGCAAGAATTGACGGTGATCGGTGTTACGCAAACCGGCAGCAGTTTGCTACAGAGCGTTACCTCGATGATCCCCGGCATGGTGTATATGCCGTATACCGCGTTGCAACAGCTCACGGGACGGCAGGCCTTTGACCAGATCGCGGTACGAACGGTCAGCAGCGACGTTACCGATCAAACGGGGGAGCGGATCGAGCGCGTGCTGGATCGCTTGTATGACGGCAACGCGCCGTTTCGCACCGATAACCTTGCCGCACAAAAGGATCGGCTTGGCCGTTTGGTGGACGTTGTTACGGGTGTGTTGACGGTGCTCAGCGGAGTTTCACTGGTGGTGTCGGGCTTTGGCATTATGACGGTGATGCTGTCTTCGGTGAGTGAGCGCACGCGGGAAATCGGCATCAAAAAAGCCATCGGCGCCACGCAAAAGCGCATTTTGGCGGAGTTCTTGGCAGAAGCGGTGCTGCTGTCCTGCGTGGGGGCGCTTGTCGGGATGTTGCCGGCAGGGTTGCTGCTGTTGATCTTGAAAGCGGCGGTATCCCCGTCGGTGTTCTTATCGTTGGTGGCTTTTTCGGTGTTTGTGGGTGTGGTGTTCGGCGTCTATCCGGCGTACAAGGCATCCAAATTGCCTCCGGTCGAAGCCCTGCGCAGCGAATGACAAATAAAGACTTTTCATAGCGGGGAAAGTGTGGTATACTACTATTCACAGTTTGAAACAGACGGAGGTCTGCGCATGAAAACCGATAACCGCTTGCTCGGGGCGGGCGTTCACAGCTTGCTGATTCCCGACGAACGATTCAAAACCTCACAACTGACAGTGGCGCTTTTGATGCCGCTTAACAAGGAAACGGTAGAGGAATATGCTCTCCTGCCGCGGCTGTTGATCCGCGGCTGTGCGGTCTATCCCGATTTTACGGCGTTGCATCAGCGGCTCAATCAGCTGTACGGCGCGGCGGTGACGGGGGACGTTGCCCGTATCGGGGAAACGCAGGCCTTGATCCTTACCGCCGAATGCACGAGTGACCGCTATGCAATGAAAGGAGAACAGCTGACCGCCGCGTGCGCGGAGCTTCTCTCGGAAATGCTGTTTCGTCCGGCGCTGGAAAACGGCGTATTCCGCGCCGAGGACGTGGAAACGGAACGGCGGTGCTTGGCAGAAGAGGTGCGTGCCGAGATCAACGAAAAGCGGTGGTATGCACGCCGTCAGGCGGAGCGGCTCTTATGCCCCGATGAGCCGTACGGCGTCGGCCGCTACGGCGACGCCTCGGTGATCGAATCGCTGACACCGGAGGCGGTGACCGCCGCGTGGCGGCGGGTGTTGCGCGAAGCATCGGTACAGCTGATTTTACAAAGTGACCGTGCTTTGCCCGAGGTGGAAGAGACCTTGTGCCGCGGGTTTGCCGCGGTCAGCGGCAGACAGCCGATCGCTTGTCATACGGATACCGTTACCTGCTTGCCGGAATTCCGTCGGCAGGTGGAGCGCATGGAGGTTGGGCAATCCAAACTCGTGCTCGGTTTCCGCGCAGGGTGCGCTGAGCCGGAGACGGGAATCCATGCCACGCGGCTGATGAACGCGTTACTCGGCGGTACGGCGACCTCGCTGTTGTTCAAAAACGTTCGTGAAAAGTTGAGTCTTTGTTATTATTGTTCGTCGGTGTACGACCGCATCAAGGGTGTTTTGCTCGTGCAAAGCGGTGTGGACGAGCAAAACGCCGAACGTGCCGAAACGGAGATTTTGGCACAACTTGAAGCGATTCGCCGCGGTGAGTTTACCGACGAAGAACTGGAGGCGGCGCGCCGCAGTATCGTGCAGAGCTTTGAAGCAGTAAACGATTCGCAAAGTGCCAGAGCGGCATGGTACGTGTCGCAGGCGGCGCTCTTGCAGCCCGCCACACCCGAAAAAACAAGAGAAGAGATCGAAGCGGTCACGCGCGAAGACGTGATCGCCGCCGCCAAACGGGTGCGGTATGAGTGTGCCTATTTGTTGGCGCAAAAGGAGGAAACGGCAGATGAGTAAGTGGACGGAGTATACCTGCTCGCACACGGGCGAGCGGTGCTATTATATGCGCCACGCTTCGGGTCTGCCGATCTACGTGTGGCCGAAGGCGGGCTACGTTTCCTCGTATGCGGTGTTTGCCACCGACTATGGCGCAATTGACACGGCTTATATCGATCCCGAAACCGAAAAAACGGTCGAACTGCCGGCAGGTATTGCGCATTATTTGGAGCATAAATTGTTTGAAAACGAAGAGTGCGACGCCTTTGAACGGTACGCGAAAACCGGTGCCAACGCGAACGCGTATACCTCTTTTGACCATACCGCGTATTTGTTTTCCTGTACGCAGAATTTGACGGAATCGTTGGAGATCCTGTTGGATTTTGTGCAGGATCCGTATTTTACCGAGCAAACGGTGGAAAAAGAGCGCGGCATTATCGGTCAGGAGATCCGCATGTGTGAGGATTCGCCGTCACGCACGGTGTTTTGTAATTTGCTGACGGCGCTGTATCATCGCCACCCGGTGAGGATCGATATTGCGGGAACGGTAGACTCCATTGCCGAGATCACACCGAAACTGTTATACGGCTGTTACGAGAGCTTTTACGATCTGCAAAACATGGTGTTATCGGTTTCCGGCAACGTCACCTGCGAGCAGGTGGAGGAGGTTGCGGATCGGTTGTTGAAACCGTCGCGGGGGAACGTGCCGCCGCGCGCACCGGTGGAGGAGCCGCACACGGCGGCACAACCGCGCATTGAGGTGCGCATGCCGGTCGCGGAGCCGTTGTTCTATTTGGGATATAAAGTACCGCTTGACGGTGTGAAAAGTGAATCGCCGCAAGCGTTGGCGGCGGCAGAAGTGTTGCAGGAGATACTCGGCGGTCGTGCGAACCCCTTGTATGCCGAGTTGATGCGGCGCGGGCTTATCAATGCGTCGTTCGGTTTGGAATATTTTGACGGACCGGGTTACGGTGTGTGGATCGCGGGCGGCGAATCGCAGGATCCCGAAGCGGTGTGTGAGGCGTTCCGAACCGAGATCGTCCGCTTGAAGCGAGAGGGTATCACGAGCGAGGAGTTTGAGGCGGCGCGCAACGCGGTGTACGGCCGTTTGGTGTCACAGCTTGACAACGTGGAGTCGTGCGGTGATCTGGTGCTGGAAGCGCACTTTGCCGAGCGTTCTTCCTTTGCGGCGCTGGACGCCGTGGCGGCGCTGGACGTGAAAGCGGTGCAGGACCGCATTGAACGCGATTTCTCGGAAAAGGCGTCGGCGCTTTCTTTGGTGCTGCCCTTGCAACAGAAAGGATGAGTAAAATGGATTCGTACGTTTCGTTCCCGAAGCTGGGGTGGACCATCCCGCTGGAGGAGGAGATCTTCTCCATTCCGTTTTTCAACACCGAGATAAGTTTGCGCTGGTACGGTCTGTTGATTGCCGTCGGCTTTTTGCTTGCGGCCGTGTACGGCTTTCGCAACGCCAAGCGCTTCGGCATTGACAAGGATCCCATGCTGGACGTTGTGCTGACGTGCGTGGTGATGGCGTTTATCGGGGCGCGGTTGTATTACGTCTTTTTTTCGGACGACCGAGCGCAGTATTTGGCAAACCCGATCACGATTCTATACGTCTGGCAAGGCGGCCTCGCTATCTACGGCGGTGTGATCGGCGCCTTCGTGACGGGCCTTTGGATGTGCCCGCTGCGCAAGGTGGACACGTTGCGGATGTTCGATATTGCCTCCATTGGTTTTTTAATCGGACAAGCGATCGGCAGGTGGGGCAATTTCTTCAACCAGGAAGCGTTCGGTGGCAATACGGAGTTGCCGTGGGGTATGTCGGGCAGCTGGATCTCCAGCAGCGCAAATCCGCTGGCGGGTGTCGGGTACGACCCAGCTCTTCCGGTGCATCCCACTTTCCTATATGAATCGCTCTGGTGCTTGCTCGGCTTTGTGCTGTTACATATCGTGTCCCGCAAGGCCTATCAATTCAGAGGACAGCTGTTTGCCATGTATATCATGTGGTACGGTACCGGGCGGTTCTTTATTGAATTGCTGCGCACCGACAGCTTATATCTGTTTACCATGAAAGTATCGTGTCTGGTCGCGTTGCTGTCCGTGCTCGGCGGGGCGGTGCTGTTCTTCATCTTTAAAAACCGAGAGAGTCACCGTGCCGAGGCGGAGGGCGACGAAGTGACGATCCCGCTTGCGGATCTGCAAGCGTTCGTGCACGAGTCAAACGCGGAAGAAAAAGAAGTTGTTGAGGAGGATACCCATGGCGAACAAAATTGACGGAAAAGCGATTTCTGTTGCGGTGCGGCAGGATCTGGCAAAAGAGGTTGAGCAGTTGAAGGCGGCAGGCACGACTCCGGGCTTGGCCGTTATCATCGTGGGTGATGATCCGGCGTCCCGCGTGTACGTGAACAACAAAAAGAAGGGGTGCGCCGAGATCGGCGTGTATTCTGAAGAGATCGCGTTGCCTGCCGCTACCACGCAGGAGGAGCTGCTCCGACACGTTGAGGCACTCAACGCGCGTGAGGATATTGACGGCATTTTGTGCCAGCTGCCGCTGCCGTCGCATTTGGACGATAAGGCGGTGATTGCCGCTATTGCGCCGCACAAGGACGTGGACGCCTTCCACGCGGCGAACGTGGGTCACATTATGATCGGGGATTATTCGTTCCTGCCGTGTACCCCTGCCGGTGTGATGGAGCTTTTGCATCGCAGCGGGATTTCGGTTGAGGGCAAGGAGTGCGTTGTGATCGGCCGCAGCAACATCGTCGGGAAGCCGATGGCAATGCTTTTACTACATGAAAATGCGACCGTGACGATCTGTCACTCGCGCACCCGTAATCTAAAAGAAGTCTGCCGCCGCGCCGACGTGCTGGTCGCGGCAGTGGGAAAAGCCGGTTTTGTAACTCCCGACATGGTGAAAACGGGCGCGACCGTCATCGACGTCGGTATGAATCGTAACGCCGAAGGAAAGCTGTGCGGCGACGTCGATCCTGCCGTTGACGAGGTCGCCGGCTATCTCACGCCGGTTCCCGGCGGCGTCGGGCCCATGACGATCGCCATGTTGCTGAAAAACACCGTGACGGCCGCAAAACAGCGCGCAAAAAACGGATAAGGTTCGAGTGGGCCGTGTCGCCTTAACAAAAACCCGAACAAATTTTCGTTTTTTGGTTGACTTTTGAAAAACAGGCTGTTATAATGACAATAAAGAAACAAATGTTCGGATTTTTCGAGCGGCGAAAAAGGAGTTTTCGAGATGGTCTTTAGTGTCGTTACAGCCGCCGTGTTTGGTGCGGTAAGTTTATATATGCTGGTGGCTGCGAAGTGCGCGGTCAGCCGTCGTATGGCGTGGATCCCGTTGTCGATGGCAGCGATGGAACTGGCGATGTGCGGTATTTTGGCAATGGGTGACTATCCTGTGC
>JAZNRA010000003.1:0-3986 GCA_045590415.1 Acutalibacteraceae bacterium
GGCAATCGAAAAGCTCAAAAGCGTACCGGTTGCATTGCATTGTTGGCAGGGCGACGACGTGCGCGGGTTTGATCAGAAGAGCGACGGCCCGCTGACCGGCGGTATTCAAACAACCGGTAATTATCCCGGCAGAGCACGCACGCCTGAGGAACTCATGGCGGATATCGACATGGTCTTAAAACTCTGCCCCGGCATGAAGAAAATGAATCTCCATGCGTGCTATGCCATTTTCGATGACGAAAACGGCGGTTGGGTGGATCGTGATAAGATCGAGCCCAAACATTTCAAAAAATGGGTGGATTTCTGCAAGGCACGCGGTCTGGGTTGCGATTTCAACCCCACGTTCTTTTCGCATCCCATGTGTGATCCGCTGACTCTTGCCAGCCCCAATGAGGAGACTCGCAAGTTCTGGATCGAGCACGGAAAAGCGTGTATCCGCATTTCACAGTATTTGGCGGAGGAACTCGGTCAGCCCTGTGTGATGAACATCTGGACGGGTGACGGCTTCAAGGATATTCCTGCCGACCGTATGGGTCCGCGTATGCGTTACAAAGAATCCATCGACGCGATTTTGTCCGAGCCGTTTGATTTTGATAAGGTGAAACCCTGCGTCGAATCCAAGGTGTTCGGTATCGGTGTGGAAGCGTACACCGTGGGCAGTGCGGAGTTCTCGCTCGGGTATGCTGCTGCGAATAAGGATAAGTGCATCCCGCTGATGGACAACGGTCACTATCATCCGACGGAAGTTGTCTCGGATAAGATTCCGGCGCTCTTGACCTTCTTCCCCGAAATTGCATTGCATGTGACCCGCCCCATTCGTTGGGACAGTGACCACGTCGTGCTGTTGGACGATGAAACCCGCGAGATTTGCAAAGAGATCGTGCGTTGCGGCGGTTTGGATGGCCGTGTCAAGATCGCGCTGGATTACTTTGATGCGTCGATCAACCGCATCGTTGCGTGGACCGTTGGTTTCCGCAACGTCCAGAAAGCGTTGCTGATGGCATTACTCACTCCCGATGTGCAGCTGAAGGGGTTGCAAGATGCCGATAATTGGACGGAATTGATGGTCCGTCAGGAAGAATTGAAGACCCTGCCGTTCGGTGCTGTGTGGACGCAGTATTGTGAAAGCTGCGGCGCTCCTGCAGACGGTGAATGGTTCTCGGTTGCCAAGGCATACGAAACGGATGTTTTGAGCAAACGCTGACAGTAAAAAAAGACACGCCGTGCGTGTCTTTTTTTGTTGTGTTTTACCGGTGGATGTGGTATAATCCAAACAATAAAAAATTTAGCGTATACAGGTGTTAGTTCTATGTTCAAAAAACTCTTTGCCCCGACCGATATGACGACTGGTTCGGTTTGGAAAAGTATTGTGATGTTCACGCTGCCGATGCTTATCGGAAACATCGCACAACAGTTCTACAGCACGGTGGATACCATCGTGGTAGGTCGATACGCCGCAAACGGTGACAATGCCATCGCATCGGTCGGCAGTGCGTTGCCGATTCTTAACATGCTGCTCGTGCTGTTTATCGGTATTTCTGCGGGTGCCAGCGTCATGGTGTCACAATATTTTGGTGCGCGTAAGCGCGAGGAATTGTCCTATACGGTGGGCAACTGTATTACGGTGACGCTGATTGCTTGTGTGGGCTTGATTGCGGTTGCGTCCCCACTGATTCGTCCGATTTTAGTGATGCTTAACACGCCTGCTGCTATTTTAGACGGTTGTTACAGCTATTTGATGATCTCGTTGATCGGTATGTTCGGCATGGGATATTATAATATCCTAAGCGGTATCCTGCGCGGTTTGGGCGATTCGGTCTCGGCACTGATTTACCTGCTGGTTGCCACGGTTATCAACATTGTATTAGATATCTATTTTGTGGCTGTTTTGCACATGGATGTGGCGGGCGTTGCTCTCGCAACGGTCATCGCGCAGTTTATCTCGTCGGCGTTGTGTTTGATAAAACTTGCGCGTATGCGTGAACATTTTGATTTCGGCTTCCGGTATATGAAACCGATTGGGAAGTACGTCAAAACGCTTGTCAAATTGGGCCTGCCGTCCGGTGCCACACAAGCGATCTTTTCTTCTGCTATGATTGTGGTGCAATCGCTTACGAATTGCTTTGGCGAATTTTATATTGCCGCCAACGTGGTTATCATGCGTGTGGATGGCTTTGCCATGATGCCGAATTTCTCGTTTGGTACGGCACTTACCACGTTTGCGGGTCAGAACGTGGGGGCAAATAAATACGACCGTGTGTCGAAAGGTGCCTTACAAGGAACGTTGCTGGCGGTCGGTTGTTCCACCGTAATTACCGTTATCATACTGTTATTTGGCAAATCGCTGATGGGCGTTTTCACCGAAACGACAGAGTTGGTTGACATGAGTTATTATCTCATGAAGATCCTTGCGGTGGGATATACTGCGGTAGCCGTTACGCAAAGTTTGTCAGGTATTATGCGCGGTGCGGGGGACACTCTGACACCGATGTGGATCTCGCTGATCACAACGGTTCTGATCCGTGTCCCGTTGGCATACGGTATTTCGTTCCTCACTCGAACGGCAGAATTGCCGTACGGACACAACGAATGTATTCAAATTTCATTGTTATCCTCGTGGGTGTTAGGGGCGGTGCTGACGGTGATTTTTTATCGCATCGGCAAATGGAAAACCAAAAAAGTTACATAACCCCTTGCGTTGTTCCGCAAAATTGTGTAAAATATAAAAAAGCCCTTAAAAGGAGGAAAACAGATGCCTACTTTACACACGATGAAATATGCAACCAAACGCAACAATCTGTTCTTACGTGTGGCTATGGGACATTTTGCCACCGGCAACTGCCATAGTAATTATTATATTGACGTGGTGGCGCAGAAAGCGCGTATGTCGGAGGCGCGTGCCGTGGCGGAGGAACTCAGTTCCTATTACTACGCCGATACGGTTGTGGATACCGTTCTTTGCTTGGACGGTACCGAAGTGATCGGTGCTTGCTTGGCGGATGCTTTGTCCAAAGCGGATATCATTAACATGAACGCGCACAAATCCATTTATGTGGTGACGCCCGAAACCGTTAACGGAAGTCAGTTGATGTTCCGTGATAACATTGTCCCGATGATTGCCGGTAAACACGTTATGATCTTGGCGGTATCGGTTGCTTCCGGTAAAACGGTTGAAGCGGCAATTGATGCGGTGAAGTATTACGGCGGTACGGTATCGGGCGTTTCGGCAATCTTCTCCACCGCGAAGGAGTGTGGCGGGTTGCCGGTGCATTCGGTATTTGATCCTAACGATCTCCCCGATTATCAATGCCACCCCTCGCACGAATGCCCGATGTGCAAGGCGGGTAAAAAAGTAGATGCCTTGGTTAACTGCCACGGTTTCTCAAAACTCTAAACTGTTTTCAAAAAGGACAGCCGTTCGGCTGTCCTTTTTGCATATATGCGCACACTTGTTGCACTCTATGAGTGGGAGTGATGAAAATGTGCACCGCAATAACGTATCAGACACATGACTTTTATTTTGGCAGAACGTTGGATTATGAGATTTCTTTCGGCGAAACGGTGACGGTTACACCGCGAAAATTCCCTTTTTCTTTTCGCCATGGCGGCGAATTGAAGACTCATTACGCCATAGTCGGCATGGCACACGTCGCGGATGGATATCCGCTGTATTATGACGCTGTCAACGAAAAAGGGCTTTGTATGGCGGGGCTGAATTTCGTCGGTAACGCGCGCTATGGCAATCCAACGGCAGAAAAGGAGAACGTTGCACAGTTTGAACTCATACCGTGGTTGCTTAGTCAATGCGAAACGGTGGGGGAGGTGCGTGAAAAACTCTGTACCCTAAACGTGGTCGGTACACCGTTCAGCGAACGGTATCCCACGGCAGAGCTTCATTGGTTAATTGCAGACAAGCGTGAGGCGATCACATTGGAATCCGTTGAATCGGCACTTCGGATATATGAAAACCCCGTAGGCGTCCTAAC
>JAZNRA010000004.1:0-6476 GCA_045590415.1 Acutalibacteraceae bacterium
AAATAGAGTAACGCCCACCTGTTGGTGCATCCTTTGGACAGACGCTTGGAAAGCAAAATCGCGTGTCGTGCCGAACCCACCTTTGAAAGCAAATATACGGCAGGGATATATCGAAACAACAATATCTCGGTAACGGTAAAAGCAATTACTAAAAAGAGAAGCGAGAAGACGAACGCAATCATTGCCAACGTCTCACGACCCCTTTGTTCAGCCGCCCGGCTGATGAATAAAAAGAGCGCGGAGGGAACAGAAAAAAGAATATGCCAGACAATGCGGCGCCCCCACAGCATAACGCGCCACCTAATTGTGCGAATATAGCCGTGCTTATAAAACTGAAACAACAGCTTTACCTTTGCTTTGTCGCCGTCAGTGACCAAGGCATCATAAAATTGTGCACGACCGGCTTTCACCGGGGAGAGCAGCAACAGATCCGCTAACAACCCGAGCGGGAACAGCGGTATCGCCGCGAAGCGATAAAAGCAAATTCCCTCGATTGCAATCAATAGAATTTCCGCACCTATACAAAAGAGCTGCACAAGAACAGCACTTTTCCGGTGCCCGCGTAAATATAACGATGCTTGTGATCGTCTTGTGAATACAGTTTCCATTCTTTCACCCCGCTGATAGTATGAGCGCGTGGGGCAATTGTAATCACACGGTACCGTGTCGGTGGTACAATCGAATAACGCTTTTACGCAGAATATCAAACGGGATCACTAACGCCGACATCAATAAAATGATGAGTAATTCACGAATGGAAAGCCCCGCCGTGCGGAACAAACTACCACCGTAATAGATCAGTGTGATCTGTATAGCGGTAACGGCGCCCATAATGATAACAAAAGAGGGATTTTTTCGCAAATGTGAAAGTAGATTCAGTCGTGTAGTACGCGCATTAAAGCTATTAAAAATGCCGCAAAAAATAAAGAGAGCAAAAAAGGCGGTCATCCAATAGATTGGTTGTGTACTGTAGCGGAACAGTATTTTGGAAAAATCCAAGCGTAAAAACGTCACACACAAAGCAACGGTGAACCCACCCGTGCAAAGGATCTGATTGAGCATATAGCGATTGAGGATCGGTTCCTCACGATGTTTAGGAGGTTCTTCCATATATTCCGCAAGCGGAGGTTCGCCGGCAAATGCCACTCCTGCCAAGGTATCCATAATGATATTGATCCACAGCATCTGCATGACCGTTACCGGGGAATCGACACCGATAAACGGTCCGATGATGGAAATTCCGACCGCACACAAATTCATTGTCAGTTGGAAAACGATAAATTTTCGAATACTTTTAAAGATAGTGCGTCCATATAAAATAGCTTTAGCAATCGATGCAAAGTTATTATCCAATATGACGATGTCACCTGCTTGCTTAGCAACCTCAGTGCCGCTGCCCATGGCAAACCCGACGTCGGCCTTTTTTAGAGCAGGGGCATCGTTAACGCCATCACCCGTCATACCGACTACGTGTCCGCACTCCTGCGCCAGACGAATCAAACGGCTCTTATCAGCAGGGAGAGCACGTGCGATAACCAGCAGTGAGGATAAGCGTTCTTTTATCTGTTCATCGCTTAATTGCGATAGTTCTCGGCTTGTCAGAATTCCTTTGGATTCGTCTGCGATCGTGCGAAACAATCCTGCCGAACGCGCAATTGCACAAGCGGTTTCTTTGCTGTCGCCGGTCATCATCACGACGTGAATACCGGCTTTTTGTACCGCTGAAACCGCCTTGCGCACCTCGGGACGAACATCGTCCCGCAATCCGGCAAAACCGACCAAAACTAAGCGTGAGGGCTGTTCTTCGATCTCGTGATCACTGATTGCGACTGTCAATACACGCATGGCATTTTTCTCCAAACGTGCATGGGCTTCTTTTGCTTTTTCGGATAGTGGGCAAACGTTGCCGTCAGGTGTTAAATAATGAGTGCACGACGGCAACAGACGGTCTGCTGCACCTTTATAGAACGAGAGCGGTGATCCATCCTCATCGATAATTTCAACAGCTGACCATTTTCTTTCACTATCAAAAGGAATTTGACGGTGGACAGTGCCAATTGTATGTAGCGGATGACAATCGTAGATGTAGCGGAGAAGCGCGCGATCTGTGGCGTTTCCTCCAAGCACATCGCCGCCTGATAAGTGACTTTCAGTATTATAAAGGCAAGATAACTGTATATAGCGATATAAGGGCTTTTGGCGGCGCAAGGTCGAAACGCTATCGTAGACGTTTCCCTCGCCATCCACAAACGTGGATACTTTCGGTTTCCCTTCCGTAAGAGTCCCTGTCTTATCGGTAAACAGCATGGTCAGACTGCCGGAAGTTTCGATCCCCACCAGTTTACGTACCAACACCTGATCTTTGAGCATACGGCGCATATTAGAGGATAAGACGACCGTAATCATCATAGGCAATCCCTCCGGCACCGCAACCACAACTACCGTGATTGCCAGTGTGATCGCGTGTAACACGTGACCGATAAGCGATCCGATATCCGAACAAGCGGCAGTTATCATGGATAGGGAATAGGCGTTTTGGATAACAATGCTGTTAAACAGATCTGCAAGACCGACAGCACCTGCGGCAACAAAGCCGATACGGCTTAACGTTTTCGCAAGCCCCGATAGCCGTAATTTTAAAGGGCTTTCGCGAGTTTCCTCTTGCAACTCGTCTGCAACTTGTCCGTAAATAGTTTGATCACCGACTTTTACGATGCGCATCGTTCCGTTGCCCGAGCAGATCACGCTACCGCGAAAAAGGGAAGAGGCGCCGCTGAGTGTGAGCTCATTTTCGTTCTGATCGGCCTGCTTTTCCGTTTCTTCACTTTCCCCGTTCAAGGCGGATTGATCAACACGCAAGCTACCCTCAATGAGAATGCCGTCTGCCGGTATACGCTCACCGCTTTGTAACAGAACAATATCGCCTACAACGATTTCCTCCATAGGTATCAAGCGCAGTTTCCCGCCTCGTCGAACACGACAACGGAGTTGTCCCGCCTCCTCTTGTAATTTCTCAAAGGCAGATTCGCTGCCGTATTCCGAAAGTGTTGATACAAAAGTGGCGAGAAAGACGGCAACGGCAATTCCTGCAGATTCATACCAATCGTGATTGCGAAACAGAAAAATCACATTAATTCCTAAAGCTATCAAGAGAACTTTGATGATAGGATCACCGAAATTGCTGAGATACTGTCGAAAAAAGCTTTTTCTCCTTTTATGTGTAAGCGCATTAGAGCCGTGTTCTTTGCGAGAAAGTAGTACTTGTTGATCGTTAAGTCCCTTTGTCGAATATTCCGTCATGATTATCAACTCCTTTTACCACACTATATTCATAGCCCGTACGGAATAGACACTACCGCTTGAATGTGTCATTTATCGTGAAAACCTTTCATTTTTCTCTGACGATATATGACAGGAAAAGAAGAGGACAAGCAGTACAATAGAGGTGAAAAGGTGGTGAAAAGAAGATGAAGCATATTAGTGGCGGCGGGCTGGTCGTCGCCAAAAAAACATGGTGGGAGAACGGCGTCGCACGAACCGTGATTGAAATGGTTAGCGGTATCGTTTTAGGTATTCTGTTACCTCGCGCATCGGTATATGAGGGATTGATGCCATTTGGAATCGGGTTTGCGGCATCGATCAGCGGTCCCGGAACCGTATTGGTCTATCTGGCGGTGCTGATGGGCTATTTGCTACAAGGTTCTGCCATTTCCTTGCGGTATATGGCGGCAATCATTCTTGTGGCGGGAATACGGTGGGCGATCAGCGGTTTTTATATCGTATCACGTTCCGTTATATTCCCAGCAGTGGTTGCTTTTGTGGGATTATTGGTAACCGGCAGCGCACTGCTGTTGAGTACCGGTCCGAGCGTCAGTGCCATTTTAACGGTTGTTGCTGAAAGTTTGTTGGGCGGTGGACTTGCTTATTTTGTGACGCTGCTCAAAAAAGAGATCACCGATATAAGAGAGTATCCCCTTTCGACGCACGGACAACTCAGTGCTATGGTGCTAACCGCAGTTATCATGGTAGCGTTGCTTACAGTCGAGTTTTCAGACATCGCGCCCGCTCGTATTTTGTGCGGCATTTTGATCTTGTTGGCGGCTCGTTGTGCTCGCATCGCCGGCGGGGCATCCGTCGGAGTTTTGATGGGAATAGCGGTGTTGCTCTCAACGCCGGACATGGGGCATTTGGCTCCCGCATTTGCTTTTGGCGGAGTGTTATCAGCTGTATTTTCGGAAAAAGGAAAATGGCCCATGTCGGCAGCGTATCTGTTGTCGATCGGCATTGCGACCGTGCAGGCGAGTAACGAAACGGTTGTGATCATCGGTCTGTACGAAGCTGCAGCATCTTGTTTGCTGTTTTTGGTATTACCGTCTGCAGCAGAGACCTTTATTGAAAGAACCTTTTTGCAGACACGCAGGCTTCCGGAGGTATATGCCTCTCGAAAAGCGACGGCACTCAAAATGGAATACGCAGCAAAGGCCATGACGGAAGTAGTGGGGACCGTGGATACGGTATCCTCGCAGTTGGCTGCCCTCGGTGCACCGGAGGTCGGCAGCGTATGCCGTGAATGCACCGACGACATTTGCGGTAAGTGTAAAAAACGTACGGCGTGTTGGGAATCGCACTTTTCGGCGGTAATGGATTCCCTCAATCATGCGATTCCTCATCTGCGTGAAAAAGGGTCAATAACTGCGGAGGAATTTACGGGATATCTACGGACGGAATGTCATGCGGGACAAGCCATTGCGTCATGCATGACGGTACGGTATCGGGAATTCCTGGCTCGCGAAGCCGCTTTCCGCCGCTTGCATGAACTGCGTACGATCGTTAACGATCAGTTTGCCAGCATGGCGACGATGTTAGAGGAGTTTGCGCATCATTTTTCGGATCCGGAATGGTCGGATATTGAAACCGAAAAGCGGATACGAAAGACGTTGGCAAAGGAAAAAATTGAACCGCTCTCGCTGTCATGCCGTGTCAGCGACCGCGGGAGGATGACGGTGGAGCTATTGTTGGACGGTAACGTTCAGCCACACGATAAAGTTACTCTTCGCCGTAAATTTAACGAGTTGTGCGGTCGAACCTTTGCTCAACCTATCACGGAATATGCGGCGGGTGTCACACGCATTTCGTTTGTGGAAGAAAACACGTATCGCGTGGCTGTCGGAACTGCTCAACTTGCGTGTAAAGGTGAAAAGCTTTGCGGTGATGCGTATGAAATATTTCGTGACAGTGAGGGGAGTCAGTTGCTCGTGCTCAGTGATGGTATGGGCAGCGGCGGCAGAGCGGCAGTGGACAGCGCTATGGCAGCAGGTCTGGCGGTGAGATTGCTCAAAGCAGGATTTGGGTACGAAAGTGTTTTGAAAATGATCAACACAGCATTGATGGCAAAGTCAGAGGATGAAAGTTTGGCAACACTCGACATTGTGGATATTAACCTTTTCAGCGGAAACGTGTGCTTGTTGAAAGCCGGTGCGGGGGCCTCTCTTTTATACAGCAGAGGGCGAGTGTCCCGCATGGAAGAATCCTCTCTTCCGCTTGGTATTTTGCGAGAGTTGACATTTGCGAGAACACACGATCGCTTGGTGGAGGGGGATGTTTTGATTACCATGAGTGATGGTGTGAGCAACGAGGGATTATCGTGGGTCGAGGAGATTTTAAAGGATTCAGACCTCGGCAACGAAACAGATTTGAGCGAACTTGCCGAAACCATTGCACACGCTGCCCGCGAACGGCAGGGCAACGATGAAGACGACATTACCGTGCTGGTGGCACAGTTGCGAAAAACGGCATAAAACAGCCCCGCAGTCAATTTGACCGCGGGGCTGTTTTGTTGCATGTCAGCGTGCTTTTTCAGCAACCTCTTTAAGTGCTTTGGCGACGAATTCGTCGATCGTCATGGTACCAATATCGCCATCTTTACGGGAACGTACGGATACGAGACCTGCTTCTGCTTCCCGCTCACCGATAACCAGCATATACGGAACCTTCTGCAGCTGTGCTTCACGGATCTTATATCCGATCTTTTCGTTACGAACATCGGTTTCGGCACGCAAGCCGTATTGCTGTAAGGTTTCGGTGATCTCTTCGGCCTTGTCCAGCATCTTTTCGGACAAGGGGAGTACGCGGATCTGCTCCGGTGCCAACCACAGCGGGAAGGCGCCTGCGTATTTTTCAATGAGATAAGCAAGCGTACGCTCGTAGCATCCAAGACTTGTGCGATGAATGATATACGGACGTACTTTCTGACCGTTCTGATCGGTGTATTCCATGTCAAACTGTTCGGCCAACAACTGGTCAACCTGAATGGTGACGATGGTATCTTCCTTGCCGAACACGTTGCGATACTGAATGTCCAGTTTCGGGCCGTAGAACGCCGCTTCGTCAATACCGATCGTATAGTCAAGGCCGAGGTCGTCAAGGATCTTACCCATAATACCTTGGGCCTCGTCCCACTGTTCGGGTGTGCCGAT
>JAZNRA010000005.1:0-7462 GCA_045590415.1 Acutalibacteraceae bacterium
ATCTGGCTGGTGTAGGAGTTCTCGTTGTCGTACCAGGACACGACCTGTACCTGATAGGTATCGTCGTCGATCTTGGTGACCATGGTCTGGGTCGCATCGAACAGAGAACCGTAACGGATGCCGATGACGTCGGAGGAGACGATCTGATCCTCGTTGTAGCCATAGGACTCGTTAGCAGCTGCTTTCATCGCAGCGTTGATGCCCTCTTTGGTAACGTCCTTGCCCTTGACAACGGCAACCAAAATAGTGGTGGAGCCGGTGCAGGTGGGAACGCGCTGAGCGGAACCGATCAGTTTACCGTTGTGTTCCGGAATAACCAGGCCGATCGCTTTCGCAGCGCCGGTGGAGTTGGGAACGATGTTCTGCGCGCCGGCGCGGGCACGGCGGAGGTCACCCTTGCGGTGCGGGCCGTCCAGGATCATCTGATCGCCGGTGTAGGCATGCACAGTGGTCATGATACCGCTCTGGATCGGTGCATAGTTGTTGAGCGCCTTCGCCATCGGAGCGAGGCAGTTCGTGGTGCAGGAAGCCGCGGAGATGATGGTATCGTCAGCGGTCAGGGTTTCATGGTTGGTGTTGAAAACGATGGTCTTCAGGTCGCTGCCTGCGGGAGCGGAGATAACGACCTTCTTTGCGCCGGCATCAATGTGTGCCTGGCTCTTGTCCTTGCTGCAGTAGAAGCCGGTGCACTCGAGCACGACGTCCACGCCGATCTCGCCCCAGGGCAGATCCGCAGCGTTTTTCTCGGCATAGATCTTGAGCTCTTTGCCGTCTACGGTGATGGTACCGGCCTCGTCGTCCGCCACGACGGTGTGACCGTCATAACGACCCTGAGCGGTGTCGTACTTCAAAAGATGAGCCAGCATGCTGGGTTTGGTAAGATCGTTGATCGCAACGATTTCGTAGCCCTCGGCGCCGAACATCTGACGGAACGCCAAGCGGCCGATGCGGCCAAAGCCATTGATTGCAACTTTAACTGCCATAACTAAATTCCTCCAATTTATTTAATCTTTTATCATATTACACTCTTTGAGCATAATTTTCAAGAACTTTGATAAAATTTTAACCACTAAGCCAAAATTTATACCGTTGTAGCAAGGATTCCGTCCTTTGAACGGTTTTTTCGTGGATTTTGCCTAAGAATCAAACTTTTCATCCTCTGAGTCTTGCACCGTAAACCACTGATCACTGATTAAATACTCAGCACCGACACCGTCGCCGTCGTCCTCTGCCGTCGGCCTCTCCTGCCGTTCAAACGCTTCCTCTTCGCAAGGGAATCCGTACCCCTGTGCAAACGCGGTCGCAAACGCGAGCACCGCCACACCGAAATCCGGCGCCGTCACCAGCGCGCAAGTCTCAAACGCCGCCTGATCCTGCGCCAAAAACAAGCCGACCTGCGTTACAGCGCTGATCGCGCACAGCAAACCGGTACAAAGCGAAAGCCCTAAGAAAAAGCGGGAAGGTTTTTCGCCGACACCGCTGACGTAACGCGCAAATACGATGAAAAAGAGCATTTCAAACACGATCGTTCCGAGATCGTACAAATTACGATACAACCCAAGCGAGCTGACGTGTGAAGTGATATAACGAATCAGGCGCACCCAACTCCATAAAACCGGCGCTAACGCGATAAGGGGCATGAGACCGCGCTTGCACACCCCTTTGCACCACCAGTTCACCGCCAGTAATAAGAAAAAGATGCCTCCTATAAGACCGGCCACGATCAACAAGGACACGAAAAACCCGTCAAGCCCGCCCTCTGAAGCTTTGCTCGGATACGGCATGATCCCTAAGGTAAACCATTCGTGTGCGGTCACCAACGAAGCGACCAACATCGTTGCGCCGGCAACTGCCGCTCCCGCCGCAACCACGCCTGCCACGCGGCCGCCTACCGTGATCGGCGGGGTGCTTTTCAACGCGCATAGCGTAAGTAATGCAACAAGCAAAACACCGGTAACTGCGAGCGCAACGCCATACGGCAACGGCTCAACAAACGCCGTCGGTGTCAATGCCGTTCGCCAGATCGCAAGCAGCACCGCCGCCACGACCGTCAGCACACAAGCTTGTCGTATTTGCTGTTGTGTCATCCCGTTTTGTTTCAGTTTCATACGCTTCACCTAAAATACATTTTACCACATATTTTCACAAAATCAATCGCGTTTTCGTTGCTCAAAACACGGCACACCGCTTATCACACGATGTGCCGTCCTTTGTTATCTGTCTTCCAATTCAACATACGGCTTATCCTTGCTGAACGGCTTGTATGCCGGTCGGATAATGCGGTTCCCGGTGAGATATTCCTCCATGCGATGCGCGCACCAACCGCTGATACGAGCCACCGCAAACAACGGGGTGTATAGTTCCTCGGGAATGCCGAGCGAGCGGTATACCAGCCCCGAATACATATCCACGTTTGAACAAACCGCGCGGTCAATGCCGCGCACTTTAAGCATGACACCCGGTGACAGACGCTCTACGGCATCCAGCAAACGGAACTCGTCTCCGTAGCCGTTTTTCTCCGCCATGCGCGCCGCCTCCTGCTTGAGCAGAACGGAACGCGGATCGGACAAGGTATACACCGCATGCCCCATACCGTAAATAAGTCCCGAGCCGTCGCCGGCTTCGCGGCGTAACATTTTACCGAGATAGTCGGCAATCTGTTCGTCGTCACTCGTGTCGCGGATGTTCGTTTTCATGTCGTGCAACATTTGTGTAACCTTCATATTTGCACCACCGTGACGGGGTCCTTTCAAGGCACCGATCGCCGCCGCAATCGCGGAATACGTATCGGTACCGGCTGACGACAACACGCGCGTCGTAAACGCGGAGTTGTTACCGCCGCCGTGCTCGGCGTGCAGCATGAGGCACAGGTCCAACAACCGCGCTTCCTCTTCCGTGTACCGTGCATCCGCGCGAATGGTACGCAGAATCGTCTCGGAAGTGGACAAACCGGGAAGGGTCTGATGGAAATACATACTTTCCTTGTCATAGTGACGGCGCTTGACCTGATACGCATATCCGAGTGCCGCAGGCAACATCGCGATCAGTTGAATACACTGACGCAGTACGTTTTCCACATTTTCCGGTTCGGGATGATCGTCGTACGAATACATGGCAAGCACCGAGCGCGCCATTTTGTTCATAATATTCGGTGACGGTGCCTTTAAGATCATATCCTCGGCAAAGTATTCCGGCAACTCGCGATTGTCGGACAACAGCTCACAGAAATCACGCAGCTGCTCAGCGGTGGGCAACGAGCCGAACAAGAGCAAGAATACGACCTCTTCAAAGCCAAAACGGCCTTGTCCGTAACTGCCGCGCACCAGATCTTCAATCGCGTAACCGCGATAGGTCAATTCACCCTTGACCGGCAGCTTTTCACCCTCGGACAGCACGTATCCGTGAACATTACAAATACGGGTAAGTCCCGCCACGACACCGGTGCCGTCTGCATTACGCAACCCGCGCTTAACATCGTACTTGCTATAGCGTTCCGGATCGATCCGGTTATTTTCTTTCACTTGCTCGCATAAAGATGTAAACAAGCTGTTTTTGCATGCGATATCCAATGAGAAACAGCCCTTTCAAAAAGAATAGTGTTTCCATTATGCACGGAACACTCAAAAAAGTCAAATGTTTTTTGTCGGAGGATGGTTGCTATGAAGCCGTATATCGGAATCTGCTTATTGTGTTATTGCCTGTTTTTACTGTTGCCGCTGCCGACCTTGCCGAAATCCGTCAATTCGTCGGACGAGCCGTCACCCACACCTGACACTTCATATGAAACACCCACCGAGCCAAACGGTGCGGTCTTCAAAGTGTTGGACGCGGATGCCGGTGTCATTTACACCTTTGCCGAACGCGACTTCCTCATTTATACCGTGGCATCGGAAATGCCGGCATCCTATCCGACGGAGGCACTCAAAGCGCAGGCGGTCGCCACCTACACCTATTACACCTACGAAAAAGCCCGACAAGCCGAAAACACCGCCGCCCTGCAGGGTGCGGATTTTTCCGCCGTCCCCTCCACCTTCCCCGAAACCTATTCGCCGGAAGGACTTAAAAAGTATTGGGGCGACAACTACGATACCCATCTGCAAACCGTTGCCGCGGCGGTGGATGCGGTCTACGGAAAACAGATCCTGTATGACGGCTCACCGATCTTCGCCGCCTACCACAGTGCCAACGCAGGAAAGACCGAATCCTCAAGCATCGTTTGGGGAAACGAATTTGCGTATTTACAACCGGTCGTCAGCAGCGGCGATACGCTGTCCCCGCATTACAAGACGACCGTCGTCGTGTCCGATTCCGACTTTGCCGCCGCCTTTCCCGAGCTGTCCCTGACAGGCGACGCCGGCGGATGGATCACGGGTACACCCGCCGTGACGGAATCCGGCACGGTGACGTCGATCACCATCGGCGGCACGGACTATACCGGCAAGCAGGTGCGTGAAGCGCTGGGGCTCCGCTCCGCCTGCTTTTCGGTCGCCCACGGCACCGACGGCTTTACCTTCACCGTCAGCGGCTACGGTCACGGCGTCGGCATGAGCCAGCACGGCGCCAAAGCCATGGCGGGGCAGGGCTTTACCTATGACGAGATCCTGCGCCATTATTATACCGGCGTGACCATCGAATAGCCGTCAGTCCTCCTTTTTCTTTTGTACACGCAACAATAGTTTTTCGACCCAGCCCTTTTTGAATTTCAACGAAACGTATCCGATGAGCGAAATAAACGCCGCACCGATCGAATCCACGATCAGATCGGTCATGGTATCCGAAAGTGCCGCACGGCCGGCAAGCGGCTCTCCGTTCGCCAAGGAATGCTTTTGCATGTTCATCGTAAGCACCCCGTCTGCCGCAAACTCGTAGATTTCCCACACCACGTCTACCGCGATCGCAAAGCAAAAAGCAAACACCGCTACGAACGCAGGACTCAAATTAAACGGTACGCGATCGGTTTTGTTGAGAAGCGTCAGCACCGAAAACCCAAGCGCCCCCAACGCGATCCCGCTGAACGTGTGCAGGATCGTATCCCAATGCGGGACGAGGAAATAAAACCCGCGCACCTCGCCGAGATAGATCGAACAATAAAGAAAAACCGCATACAGCACCATCATAAACGAGGGGATCTCTACGCCCCATTTGCGGTACAGCCAACGCGGAAGCATCATGGCAAAGATGCCGAGAACGGATTGCAGCAGCATGAGCACGTAGTCGCTCTTAATGCGCGTATACCCCTCGGTCGGAACAGCGGGTGCCAGGATCATGGCAACTGCCACCACGACCGTCGATGCTACCATTGTAATAAACACGGCAAGCGAAACGACCTGCCGTGCGGCCCCCTTGTGTTTCATTTTCACGTGACCACCTTCTTTGCTTCCAGTATATGCCGCCTATAGCAGATTTTGGTGAATAAACCGTAAATTTGCCGCTATCTTTCCTTATCATAACCACAACACGTATCTTTTTTCTTGTTGCTTTCCAAAATTCCGTATCAAACCTGTTTGAGGTGAAAAGCAAAAAACAAAATCCCGTTCACGCAAGAGAACGGGATTTTTGTCATTCGTGTCCGAAAAAGAACTGGGTGAAAACCGAGGATTTTCTATTATTTTACTTTCATAACAGTTGCATTTTGAATTGTAACGGACTGTGTCACCAAATCACCGGTAATTTTTACGGTGTCGCCATCCCGTAATTCTGCAATAATCGGATCATCGCTCTTCAAGCAGATGCTCCAACCGTTTTGCGTATCAATCATAATGAAACCATACGTTCCATACCCACTGCCTATATCAGAAATTTTATCAACAACTTCAATTTCTTGTCCGGCATATTTTTGATTAAACGCTGTTACATTTTCTCTCCACAGATCAGGAATCTCATCCACCTTAAATTTTTCACTACTGCCATCCGAATATGTGACTTTGGCATATAAGGACGACGAGCCACCCGCAGAATTACCGCAAGCGGATAATCCAACACAGATTAAAAGAATTGCAAACAGTACACATAGAACTTTTTTCATAAAAACCTCTCCTTTATAAATATACCATATTGGGATATTTATAATATACCATTGTGGGATAATAATGTCAAGAGGTGATTTGATGAGATTGAAAGAAATCAGAAAATCAAAAGGTATTTCTCAACTTAAACTTGCAATCGAATTAAACACAAACCAAAATACCATAAGCAGATATGAAACCGGCGAACGTGAACCGGGCATAAATGAGCTCATAAAAATTGCTGATTATTTCAACATTTCCGTGGACTACCTCTTGGGAAGAACGGATAACCCGAATATACAAAAATAAGCCGTGAAATTCACGGCTTTTTTTATGATATATAAACAGTGAAGGCTCTTGGAGAATGAAGTATCGCCTTTGGCGATATGATGTATTTGCTTCGCAAATATGATGTTGCTTATTTCATTCGCAATGATGCGATGTTTTCCAATTTATTAGGCGAAGCCGACATCATTAGCGAGAGCGACATCATTTGCCGCAAAGCAAGCACCATTAAAAAATCCTCGTTCGAAAGAACGAGGATTTTTTGTGGCACCCCCTGCGCGAATCGAACGCACAACTAACCCTTAGGAGGGGTTTATTATATCCATTTAACTAAGGGGGCATGTTGAATGATAGGATAATTATACCATGTAATTTTTCCTTGTCAATTCATTGCTTTTTTTGAAAATAGGTGTTATACTGTAATACATTGTAGAAATTTGTTATAAGGGAGTCCTTGTGTATGAAAAAGATCGTTGCGCTTGCCTTGATTTTGGTGTTGCTTTGCGGTATGACCGCCTGTTCAAAGCCGGAAGAGCCGGCCGAACAGACGACCACGCCCGCCCCGACGACCACTACCCTGAATTTAAAAGGAATCAACCTGCTCACGGGCGAAAAAGCCAGTGATTCCGCATCCTCCCGTCCGATCGGTATCATGGTGCCGAACGACAGCGCTACGATCGGAAAACAGATCGGCATTGATAAAGCCGATTTCATCATGGAAACCGAAACAGAAGGTTCTATCCCGCGTATGTTGGCAGTCTTCCGCAACGTGGAAAGCATTCCCGACAAAGTCGGTCCCGTTCGCAGCGCCCGTTCTCCTTTTATCGCAACTGCACGTGCGCTGGACGTCGTTTATCTCCACGCCGGCGGAAGCTTGCAAGCCAGAGCCACACTCCAAACCGGCGTGTTGGATCACTTCGACGCGCTAACCGACGCCAAAACATTCTGGCGTGATGATCAGCTGAAAGCCGCTATCGACTATGTACACAGCGTCGCAACCAGCAAAGAAGCCATTTCGGCGCGTCTTACCAAAAACAACATCCGCACGGAAGCCAACCAAGCGTTTCCCTTCAAGTTCAGCGAAACGGTAAAAACCGGTGAAACCGCCGCCAACACCGTTCAGCTTCGCACGACTGCCAGCCACACGGTCACGTTCAAATATGACGCCGCCA
>JAZNRA010000006.1:0-3851 GCA_045590415.1 Acutalibacteraceae bacterium
CGGCGCGTTCCTCGTCGGTGAATTGCAGACGGGAGGACGGACGGCGCCTTGCCGCCGAACCTTCCTTGACCGCCTTATCGTCGGCCTTCGCCTGTTTCCTTGCGGAAAGATGGGTATGGTGTTTCGCTGCTCGTGCCGCCAGATCGACCGCCGCGCTTGCCGGTTCCTCCGATGAAGCGGACAAGTCCACCTCAGGATCACGGGAGCCTATATTTGTTACCTCGCCCGTGGCAAGGTTTTCCGTTACCGCGCCGTCGTGGGTCATTTTCTGCGTAACCTTATCCGGCGCGTTCAATTCTTTCATAGGCAATCACCGTCCTTTCCGTAGGGACAGATATCCACACAAGCCCCGGTCTCTATTGCCGCGATATAGCGGAAGATGGGATATGCCTGGGGAGGACAGACCGCATTCCCAAGCGTTTTCAGTCGCAGGGCGCGTCCGTCCAGCCTTTCGGTCATACGGGGGACGCCCTCGGGTTCTCTTGCCCAAAGGATACGTCCGTCCATCCCTTCGGGAAGCCCATCAGCCATTCCACCCAATCGGGGTTCAGGGCTGAATTGTCGGAGATCGGCTGCTCCAGGGAGATCATTTGCGCCGACAGGTTCCCGTCCTTCTTCTTCGGATCGAAGGCCGAGGGTTTCAGAGTGGAACGGAATCCGTCCGACGCAACGGGGGTCAGATAGAACACCGCCGCCGACAGCGGAAGGCTCCAGATCGCCCCGCTTTTGTTCCTCTTTCGGAATATCCCACCGTCCGACAGGAACACATCCAGGTTTTGCGCGTCCCTGCCTGTGCATTTGTCGGAGGCAAGGGGTGTGGGAAACATCAGCCGCGACGATAAAAGTTCGCTGGCGCTCATGCCATGCGCCGACGCCGCAAGCCGGAAATACGAATGGGAGAACAGCGTATCCCGCTTTTGCCAGGTCAAAGATCGTTTTGTCGAGCCCCATATTGATGAAGCCAGCAACATTTTCCCCAAGCACCCAACGGGGCCGCAGTTCGGTAATAACGCGGCACATTTCCGGCCATAGGTAGCGTTCATCCTCAAAGCCTTTTCTTCGTCCGGCTGTTGAGAAGGGCTGACACGGAAATCCGCCTGATATGACGGTGACTGTTTCAAGTCCTGTTTTCTCAAAAAACGCCTCCTTCGTGAATGTAGTAATATCCCGGAACCTGGGAACGTCCGGCCAGCGTGCCGAGAGGACGGAGTGCGGAAAATCCGCCCATTCACACTGACAGACGGTTTCAAACCCTGCGGCCTCCGCCGCAAGGTCAAGACCGCCTATGCCGGAAAACAGGCTCACGTGGGTAAGTTTAGTCATTGTTTTCGTTGGAACGGAAGGGCGCGAGTTCACCATCCAATTCTGCAAGAACGGCCTCCATGTCCGCCGTCACCGCCTTGCTTTTAGCAATCAATCCCCACATCGTTTCAATGAAGGAGGACTCACCCTCGGTATCATCATCGGGGATATCGTCGCCGCAGACAGTATAAAAATCGTGGTCCTCCCACGCTTCAAAGAGAATATCCGCCTGCTCCAAGAAGGAAGCCGACGCCGCTTTCATACGTTCCATATCTTCGGGGGTATGCGCTTTCTTTGCCATAAGTGCAAGCTGCTTGACAAAGCCATACAGGAGGATACGGTCATTGACGATATCCTCATAGGAACTTTCGGGAATGAGATAAATGTTTTCGTTACTCATGTTTGGTTTCTCCTTTCGATGTTTCACCAAGTTTTGTGGTCATAATTTCGTAGAGCTCGTTATCCTTCGGGAAGTTATCCACGAATGGCAGGATCACGTTGCCGAAGAAGATAAGCCCCTGTCCGGGTCCCGCGTTTGAGATATGCGCTGCCTGCTGATTAGAGATATTCAGACGTTCACAAAGTATCTTGCGGTCGCCGCTTGCCTGGTTGAGAAGGTACACAAAATCGCTGTTCTCAAAGATATTCTCGATCTCCGGGGAGGAAAGAAGGTCCTTGATATTCTGCGTGATACCCGTGGGGATACCGCCCCATTTACGGAAGCGTTTCCAAATCTCCACGCTCCAGGCTCCCACCTCGCCGCGCAGCAGAAGGTGGAACTCGTCAACAAAATACCAGGTGGATTTGCCCAGGTCTCGGTTTTGGGATACTCTGTTCCATACCTGGTCCTGAATGACGAGCATACCCAGGCTTTTTAATTGCTTGCCCAGCTCCTTGATATCGAAGCATACAAGGCGGTTGTTGATATCCACGTTCGTCCTGTGATTGAATACGTTGAGCGAACCGTGGACGTAGAGTTCCAGCGCCGCCGCGACTCTCTGTGCCTCGGGCTCGGGCTGCCGCTTGATCTCGTCGGATAGGTCCTCCAAAATCGGCATTGTATCCGGTCGGGGGTCTGCCATATACGGGCGGTACACGGTACGGACGGCTCTATCAATGAGGGTCTTTTCCACCGGCTCCAGCCCGTTCCTTCCGCCTGCCGCAAGCTCGCAGAAGGACAGAATGAAATCGGATTTTAGGGCAAGCGGGTTGTCGTCCTCGCTGTAATTGAGGTTGATATCCATAGGATTGACGTACTGCGTACTGGTCGGAGAAATCTTAATGACCTGACCTTTCAGCCTATCCACCAGCGGGAAGTATTCCGCCTCGGGATCGCAAATGAGGATATCGTCCTTCGTGCTCAGGAAGGTTCCGAGAATTGACCTCTTTGCCGAGAAACTTTTACCGCTGCCGGGTGTGCCGAGAATCATACCGTTAGGCGTTTTCAGCCTTTTACGGTCGGCAAGGATCATATTGCCGGAAGTGGCATTGAGACCGTAATACAGCGCCTCGCCGCCGTGGAAAATCTCCTGTGTGGTAAAGGGAACGAACACCGCAACGGAGGAAGTGGTAAGACCGCGCTGTATCTTGATACGGTTGAGACCGAGAGGCAGGGCCGATACGAAACCGTCCTCCTGCTGGAAATCCAGCCGCACAAGCTGACAGTTATATTTCTGTGCTACGCTCGCCGCGCGGAGAAGGTCATTGTCCAACTTTTGCTTGCTGTCCGCGAAGTTCACCACAAGGAAGGTAAGGAGAAACATTCTCTCGTTTCTGCTTTGCAGATCACGGAGGATATTCTTTGCCTCGCCTGCGTATGTGGCAAGGTCGGTGGGGATGATATCCATGTCGAACCCTTCACGGACCGCCTTTTTCTGTGCGTCGATCTTCATACTGTCAAGATCGGTGATCTTGCGCTTGACGGTCTTGATCGCCTCGTTCTGGTCCATACTGCGGATATGGAGACTGACGAGAATATTACTGTCGGTATCCAAAAGCTCGGTGAGAAGTCGGTCGTCCATCTCGGGCGCGCTGATCTGCAAAAAGGACGCGGCGCAGAATTTGTCCGCCATCGTAAATTTCCTCGACTCCCCGAAACGGAAGGAGGACGGGGCGATAAAATCCTTGACCGAGAGGCCGGACGGGGCAAGCCAGCTCCATTCAAAGGAAAATCGCTCGCCGTCCGGGTGGAGGATACTGTGCAGCACCTCCAGCCATTCGCGGCCGGTCAGCTCTTTTGCCAGGGCTCCCATCACCTTAAAATGGTTGAGCGCGTCGGCAACGATACGGGAAAACCGTGCCCTTGCCGTCTTGATATCCTTTGCCTCGATGGTGAGAACAAGGTATTTTGTTTTGATACGGCCGTTGTTGCCGTGTTCAAGCTGACCTCGGAGCATTTGGGTATAGCACTCGCGGATATGGTCGAAGTCGTCGTTTTGCGCCGCGATCTCGATACGCTTTACGAAATCCTCCCGGTTCATGCGGTGGCTCACAAGGGAGAGTTCCAAACCGATAGAAGCGTCGTGGGCGTTATACATATCGCAGAGAGC
>JAZNRA010000007.1:0-8719 GCA_045590415.1 Acutalibacteraceae bacterium
CATCCGGTGCGCCGTAGTAGTTGAACAGCTGATAATCGGTACCGAGCTTCGCGTTGACCTTGCCCATGTACTCTTCAACGATACCGGGGATCGCGTCGTAGTACTTGTTGCAGGCCTCACGATGCTGGAAGAAAATATCGCCGTTTTCGTGAGAACCGCGCATGACCGGATGCTCCGGATTGAGCGCGCGTTTACGGAACGCGGCAACCGCGTCCATGTCGCACATCTCTTTGAGATCGTCAAAATCCCAAACCTGGATCTTCTGGATCTCGTGAGACGTACGGAAGCCGTCAAAGAAGTTGATAAACGGCACACGGCCTTTAATGGTTGCCAGGTGAGCAACGGCACCAAGGTCCATGACCTCTTGCGGATTGGATTCCGCGAGCATCGCAAAACCGGTCTGACGGCAAGCGTACACGTCGGAATGATCGCCGAAAATGTTCAACGCATGCGACGCCACGCAACGAGCCGAAACATGGAAGACGGAGGGCAGCAATTCGCCCGCGATTTTATACATGTTCGGGATCATCAGGAGCAGACCCTGCGAAGCCGTATAGGTGGTCGTCAATGCACCCGCGTTCAGCGAGCCGTGTACGGTACCGGCAGCACCGGCCTCCGACTGCATTTCCGACACCTTGACCGTCGTACCGAAAATGTTTTTCAGGCCGGCGGCTGCCCATTGGTCAACGTAGTCGGCCATCGGGCTGGACGGAGTGATCGGGTAGATACCCGCAACCTCGGTAAACGCATAGGATACGTGTGCCGCGGCGTTGTTACCGTCCATGGTTTTGAACTTTCTTGCCATGAATATTTCCTCCCTTATAGGATAATAGATGAATGTTGGTACACACCACCGCTTATCATAACATAAAAAGTACGCGGTGTAAAGTGGGCGGTCGGCTTTTTTTGATATTTTTTAGCGTTCAACGAAGGTTTTTTGCCTGCTTTCGGCGGAAAATTTGACAAATCTCTTTTGATGCGGTATAGTGTGGGTGTATCCATACTTTGAAAGGGGAAATTAAAAATCATGCCCGACCCTGCGTCTGACGGTAATTTATCAAACGCTCCGTCTAACTTCTGGAAAACCATGTCCCGTCTGGTCACCCGCCGCCGCAACGTCACGGAAGAAGATATCCGTGAATTGGTGGATGCCGGCGAAGAAAAAGGTGTCATTGAGGAATCCCAGAAGGATATGATCAACAACATCTTTGAATTCAGCGAAATGACCGCGGAGGACATCATGACGCCCCGCACCGACGTGGAAGCCGTCGACGTGGAGGATTCCGTACAGGAGGCCTTGGCGATCAGCATTGAAAAAGGGTTCTCCCGCGTACCGGTCTACGAAGAAGATCTCGACCACGTGATCGGCATCCTGCATATCAAGGACCTGCTCCCGTACGTCGGCAAACCGCTGCCCGAGGATCTCACCCTGCGCTCGCTAATGCACAAAGCGCATTTTGTGCCGGGCTCCAAGCGGTGTGACGATCTGTTCGCGGAAATGACCGAAAAGCACATCCAGCTCGCTATGGCGGTAGACGAGTACGGCGGCCTCGCCGGCATCGTGTCGATGGAGGATCTGTTGGAATCCATCGTGGGCAGTATTCAGGATGAATACGACAACGAGGAAGAAGAGGTCAAACAGACCGGCGAAAACACCTTTGAGGTAGACGGCTCCATGGCGATCGATGAAGTCGGTGAGCTGCTGGACGTCGAATTTCCCGAGGGTGATTACGACACACTTGCCGGTTTCCTCATTGATCAACTGGGTCATATTCCCACCGAGGAGGAACACGAAACCGTTCTGTTTGAAAACGTCGAGCTGACCGTTCTCAAAATGGACGAACGCCGTATTGATTTAATACGCATTGTCAAAAAAGAACCCGTGGAAGAATAAGCAAAGCGCCCGCTGTGTTGACAGCGGGCGTTTTTTATACTTTTTCGCGGCGGGCAATAAAAAAGGTGCCGAAGAATACCGCCGCACCGACAAGCACGATGGTAGGGCCGGTCGCAAAGGCGTTGAGATACGACACGAGCAACCCGAGCAAGCCGGAAAACAGAGAAAAGATCAGCGCAAGCAACACGTAACTGCGCAATCCTTTGGCAACGTTGCGCGCCGCTGCCGCAGGCAGGATCAGCATGGCGTTAATGAGCAACAGCCCCACCAACCGCACCGACAGCATCACCACCGCCGCCATCACGACCACAAACAAATTGTCCAACCACACCGTCGGCAAGCCCTTGCTGCGTGAAAGCGACGGGCTGATCGCCACGGCGAAAAACCCGTTAAAGCACAACACCCAAACGATCACGACCGTAAGCAAGGTGCCCGCCAATATCCACAGCTGGGTATCGGTAATGGATAAAACATCACCGATCAGCAAGCTTTGATAACCGGAGAAGCTGCTGTTTTTCGAAAGCAGGACCAGACCCAGCGCCAAGCCGCAGGAAGCAAACACGCCAATGACCGTGTCGGTGGAAGATAAGCGCGAATGCCGAATGGCATTCATTAACAACGCAAATACGATAGCAAAGATCAGCATGGCGGGACTCGGATCGGCAAGCCCGAACAACAGGCCAATAGCGGCTCCCGTCAGCGCCGAATGGCCGAGCGCGTCCGAGAAAAACGCCAACCCGTTGTTGACCACCAGCGTGCCGAGCAACGAGAAGAGGGGCATCATCAACAGCACGCCGAACAAGGCGCGGCGCATGAAATCATAGGTGAACATTTCACCGACAACTTGTATCACGACGCATCACCTCCCGTAAAGGTTACGCGAAACGCCTCGGTAGCAAACACCTCGTCGGGGGCACCGAAAGCTTGTACGGTTTTATCCAGCAAAGCCACCTTGTCGGCGTGCTTGCGAATATACTCCAGATCGTGCGACACCAACAGAATAACCATGTCCTCCTGCTGCTTGAGCGTATCAAGCAGCCCGTACAGTTCTTGAAGACCGCTGTGGTCCACCCCTGAAACCGGTTCATCCAAAACAAGCAGGTCGGGGGTAGGCAGAGTGGCTGCGGCAAGCAATACCCGTTGCAGCTCGCCGCCCGATAACCGCCCGATCGGTCGGTCAAGCAACTCCGCCGCACGAAATCGCGCAAGATGTGTGCGAAACGTTTCCGCCGTTTTTCGACGTTTCGGGAAAAACGCAGGATACTTCCCGGTCAGCGACAACAACACATCGTACACCGTGGCAGGGGTATGGCGGTCAATCGAAAGCGATTGCGGCACGTATCCGATACGTGGTTTTCCACCCGCCACAGGGGTGCCGTTATGACCGGAAAACTCCACGGTGCCGGTATGCGGGATCTCTCCTAAAATTGCTTTGAGCAACGTCGTTTTTCCCGCACCGTTGCGGCCGACGATCGCGGTCAGCTCGCGGCAATGCACGTGCAGATTGACGTCTTTCAGCAGAGCGTGTCCGTCCGCCTGCACGCCGATGTTTGAAATTTTCAAGCAATGCAACCCGCACGAACTCATGCCGGCGCCTCCTTTAACGCATTTATATTTTGTTGCATGGCAAACAACCACGCATCCCTTGCCGCCACCCCGCTTATGGGTTGTACGGCGGTGTCCCAGCGCACGATCGCCGCTTTGTCGGCATACCGTGCCAGAGATTCGTATTGTGCGGTATATTGCTTGTCATAAAGCAGCAACACCGCTTTTCCTTTCAAGTCGTTTGCCAGTTTTGCCAACTCGGCGGCAGAGGCGGCCTCGTTCTCGCCGAGCGGAACGATACCAACCGTTTCAAGGCGAAGCCCTTTTGCCGCATACGCTACCGATTCATGAAAAAGCAGCGCGTGGGTGAGGGGAGAGGTAAATTCCCTCATCTGTTGTTCCGCTGCCGCGATTTTTTGCAGATATGCTTCCGTGTTTGCGGTATATTCCGCCGCACGTGTGGGATCTGCCGCACAGAGTCCGTCGCGTATCCGTTTCACCTGCTCTGCATAGAGAGTAGGGTCCACCCACACGTGCGCATTCACGCTATGATGATGGTCATGACCGTGCTCATGCCCGTGTTCTTCACAAGTCAACAGGTCTAACCCTGCGGAGGTGTCGACCACGGTAAGCTTCGAAAGCGATTCTAACGCGGGTTCCAAAAACGATTCCATTCCGGCACCGTTTTGTAAGAGGATATCCGCATTTCCGAGTGCAGCGCGTTCAGCGGGGGAGAGCTGATAGTCGTGCAGGCAACCTGCCTGCGGCCTTGTAAGGCAGGAAACCGTGACCCCGTCACACGTGCCGACCACGTTCAGCGCCGCGGTATAGAGGGGATAAAAACTCGCCACCACCGACAGCTCTTCTGTCTTTTCGGGGGTTTTTATGCCGAGTACGGCAGTTATCCCCAACGAAACGATCGTAATAATGCAAAGTAGGATCGCCACTTTACCGTATCGTGTCTTCACAGTCTCCCTCCCTTCCGTTTATTTAATAAAATGGTACGGCTTTCCACGGGACTTGTCAAGAAAATTCTTGTCAGATGAGCAAAAGTGCTGTATACTTGTATTAAATATGGAACGAAGGGGGAGAGCGTATGAACTGGACGTTACCGGACGGCTCGGTGTTTGCGGGCAATTCGGCGGCAAAAGCGTTGCTTTCCTCCCGTTTGGATGCCGGTGCGTTTCCGCACGCCATTCTCCTCGAAGGGCCCAAAGGCAGCGGTCGCCGCACCTTGGCACGGCAGCTCGCCGCGGCGGCGGTGTGTCGTTCCGGCGCTGAAAAACCCTGCGGCACGTGTCCCGCTTGCTACAAAGCGTTTTCGGGAAATCATCCCGATATTACCGAGATCGGCGGCGGGGGAGAAGCGCGTTCGTTCCATATTGACGTAGTACGCGAACTGCGTGAAGAGGTCTACGTGCGACCGAACGAAGCGGCGGTGCGCGTCTTCATTTTGTGTGACGTGCAAAACATGACGGAGCAAGCGCAAAACTCGCTGCTCAAGGTGTTGGAAGAACCGCCTGCACACGTGCGCTTTATCCTGACTTGCGAACAACGTTCCCAACTGCTTGAAACCGTGCGTTCGCGCGTGTTTGCCGTACCGCTTGGCGCTGTATCCGTGGAGGAGGCGGTCGCCGTATTGCGCCGTCGGTTACCGAGCACGACCGAGGATGAGCTTTCCCGCGCCGCATCACTGTGGGGCGGCATCATCGGACAAGCATTGGACGGGTTGTCGGACGGCTCGTACAAGGAAATTTTGGAACTGTTGCCGTCCATTGCTTCTGCTGTTACCGCTCCTACGGAGCTGTCACTGCTCACCGCCACGGCACCGCTCGAAAAGCAAAAAGACCGCGTCACGGCAGTGCTCAGCGGGCTCAAGCTAATTTTTCGCGATGCATTGGTTGCAAAATTCAATCACACGGCCTTTTTAAGCACGTCCCCCGAAACGGCCAAGGCACTTTCGCGGTCGCTGACTCGCACACAGCTGTTAGCGCTGATCGGGGTAATCGAAGAGTTGCAAACGGCACGGTTCTTTAACATGAACCACACGTTATTTTTAACCATTCTCTGCGCGCGGCTCAGACGCGCCGCAGGACGATAGGAGAGAATCGCTATGACCAATATCATCGGTGTTCGCTTTAAGAACATGGGAAAAGTGTATTTTTTCGCCTCCGCGGGTCACACCTTCCGCAAGGGCGATCACGCCATCGTGGAAACCTCCCGCGGGTTGGAGTGCGGCGAGGTCGTGATGGAAAACCGCGACATGGAGGATTCCGAGATCATTCAACCACTCAAAGCGGTGGTACGGCCGGCAACGGCAAACGATGTGCGTCACGCCAAAGAAAACGCCGAAAAGGAAGAGCAGGCGCTTAAATTGTGCGAAGAGCGCATCGCGGCACACAAACTGGACATGAAACTCATCAGCGCGGAATATGCGTTTGATAATTCCAAGATCCTCTTTTATTTCACCGCCGAGGGGCGCGTGGATTTCCGCAACCTCGTCAAGGATCTCGCGGGCTTATTCCACACCCGCATCGAATTGCGGCAGATCGGCGTGCGCGACGAAGCCAAAATGCTGGGCGGGCTCGGCATTTGCGGCAGACCGCTTTGCTGTGCGCAATTTTTGCCCGATTTCCAACCGGTTTCCATCAAAATGGCAAAGGAGCAGGGCTTGTCGCTCAATCCCACCAAAATTTCCGGCTCGTGCGGCAGACTCATGTGCTGCTTAAAATATGAGCAGGATACTTATTCTTCACTCATCAAGGTAACCCCCAAGCAGGGTGCTCTTGTCAACACGCCCGAGGGGCGCGGCACGGTCGTTGAAGTCAACATCCTTTCGGGCAACTTGAAAGTGCGTCTGGAAAAAGCCCCCGACTCACCGCCCATCTCACTGCACCGTGACGACGTTAAGGTCATCAAAGACGGCAAAAACAACAAATCCGATAAAAAGGATCAAGAAAACTTACAGGAGCTTGAATAACGATGGAACTGTATGTGATAGCGGCTTTGCTGGTGTTGGTGATCGTCCTGCAGATCTTGTTGCTTGTGCGCAAACCCAAAAGCGACTCCCGCGAACACCTGGAGGAATCAGAGCGACGGCTGCGGGACGAGGTGCGCAGCACCCGTCAGGAGATCAGCGGCGCCTTAAAGGAAATGAATCAGACCATCACCGAGGGGCAAAAGGAATCCTTAAAGGTCTCCGGTGAGCATCAAGAAAAATTAAACGCTACCCTTACCACCGCCGTGCGCGGCTTGCAGGAGAGCAACGAGAAAAAGCTCGATCAAATGCGGGAAACCGTGGATGAAAAACTGCAAAGCACGCTGACAAAGCGTCTGGATTCCAGTTTTAAAACGGTCGGTGAGCAACTGCAAAGCGTGTATAAATCGCTCGGCGAAATGAAAGAGCTGGCAAGCGGCGTCAGCGATCTGCAACGCGTGCTGACAAACGTGAAAGCGCGCGGCACCTGGGCAGAAGTCCAGCTCGGCAACATTTTGGAGCAAACACTCACCGCTGAGCAGTATGCACAGAACGTTTCCATTCGCGGCAACCGCGAGCAGGTGGAATTTGCCGTGAAGATCCCGTCCCGTGACGAGGACGGCACGTATATCTGGTTGCCCATCGACTCCAAATTCCCTCAGGAAGATTACGCACGCTTGGTAGATGCCTCGGAAAAAGCCGACAAAGAGGCGGCGGAAGCGGCAACCAAATCACTCGAGCGCACCATCCGCAACGAGGCCAAAACCATTGCGGATTTGTACATTGACGTGCCGAAGACCACCGATTTTGCCATCATGTTCTTGCCGACCGAGGGCTTGTACGCCGAGATCCTGCGCCGCCCGGGGTTGGCAGAAGAATTGCAAAACAAATACCGCATTATGGTGTGCGGTCCCACCACCATCACCGCGTTTCTCAACACCCTGCGCATCGGTTTCCGCACGGTAGCGCTCGATAAGCGTGCTGCCGAGGTGTGGAAAGTGCTGGGCGCTGTGAAAACCCAATACGACAAGTTTGAAAGTCTGTTGGAAAAAGCCAAGAAAAAAGTAGACGAAGCCGGCAACGTCTTGGACGACGCCCGCCACCGCAACAGCATCATCCTCAAAAATCTACGCAACGTGGAGGGTATCGAAACCGCCGAAGCGGATGACCTTCTCGCGTTACCGACCATCGAATCCGAATAATGACTGCAAAAAGCGTCTCGACCAATAGAGCGAGGCGCTTTTTGTTTTCTTTTATTTTATCAAACTCTTTCCGTCCATCTCGGCGGGTTGTTCCAAACCGAGGATTTGAAGCATGGTGGGAGCAATATCACACAGACGACCGCCGTCTGTGCGCAGCTCGCACGGATGACCGACAACACAAAACGGAACGGGGTAGGTGGTATGTGCCGTGAACGGCGACTCACCGTCGTCCTCCAGCATCTTATCCGCGTTGCCGTGGTCAGCGGTGATGAGTGCCACACCGCCCATTTCCAACACGGCGTCCACCGTCTTGCCGACGCAGGTGTCAACGGCTTCGACCGCCGCTTTTGCCGCGTCGAACACACCGGTATGACCGACCATGTCGCAGTTCGCGTAGTTTAAGATGATCACGTCGTACTTGCCCGAACGGATACGCTCGACTACCGCGTCACACACGGGATAGGCGCTCATTTCGGGTTGCAGGTCGTACGTGGCAACTTTGGGAGAGTTGATCAACACGCGATCCTCGCCCTCAAACTCACGCTCAACACCGCCGTTGAAGAAGAACGTCACGTGCGCATATTTCTCGGTCTCCGCAATGCGCAACTGCGTTTTGCCGTTCTTGCCGAGATATTCGCCCAGCGTGTTGTTAAGCGATTGCGGACGGAAAGCAATATCCACGTTCGGCATGGTCGCATCGTACTGCGTCATGCACACGTACGTGAGAGGGAAGAACCCATCTTTACGTTCAAAACCGACAAACTCCGGATCCACAAAGGTGCGGGTGATCTCACGCGCACGGTCGGGGCGGAAGTTGAAGAAGACCACACTGTCGCCCGCTTTGATCTTACCGTTTTCATCGCATACGGCAGGCACCACAAACTCGTCGGTCACACCCTCATCATACGATTTCGCCATCACGTCCACGGCATCGGTGTTCTTCACACCCTCACCGTACACCATCGCGGCATACGCTTTTTCCACGCGCTCCCAACGGTTGTCGCGGTCCATCGCGTAGTAACGACCCATGACGGTAGCGACACGGCAAGTCGGAGGCCAAGCGGTCTTAGGAGACAACTCTGCCTTTCAACTCCTTGGCTC
>JAZNRA010000008.1:0-17401 GCA_045590415.1 Acutalibacteraceae bacterium
ATTGTAGCATATCCTCCCCCGTTTGTCAATAACCACGCAGAAACTCCCGACAATGCTTATCGGATTGTCGGGAGTTTTTAAATTGCTCTTGTGCCTGCTTTAAGCAAGCTTCACCTTAAAACAGTAAGATGACTTTCGCAAGAAACCTTGCGTTGGATTACTGTACCCAAAGGCCGCTGTAGTTGAAGTAGTAAGCCACACCGTTAATGTAGTACAAACCGTCACGGTACAGTTTGCCCTCGTTCACGTATACCCAGCCGCCTTCGTAATTCTCACTCCAGTACCAGCCCGTACCGGTTACCTTGGCGCCCGAGGCATCGTAGTATGCGTCATTGTTCACATAATCCGTTGCCATCTCGCCATCGTACCAGAAGTAATATGCAACACCGTTTACAACGTGTTCGCCGTCACAGAGCAGGGTGCCGTTTTGATAATAGACGTATGCTTCCCATCTGTCGATCCAATACCAGCCGTTGGGGTTGGTAATTTCAGAAAGAGCACCGCTGGCAGAAGCGTAATACAGCTTGCCGTCATACATAACGTATCCGTTGGATGCCATGTAGTAGATATACTGTTCGTCGTCGGTATCCTCGTTGATGTACTTACCGGTGATATAATACTTCGTACCGTACACATCGATCAAACCGGTCTTTACACGAGAGCTTGTATCGAAATATACGTACTTGCCGTTGATGACCTGCCAACCGGTGCCCTCAAACAACGCACCGCTGGCGGTATAATAAACGATGCTCTCGCCGTAACCGTCGTAGGTATACGTGAACACGTCAGCAAGCATGCGGCCTTCCCCGTAAACAAAGCAATACCACTTGCCGTCAATGTATTGATCGCCTTCAAGGAAGCGTCCGTTGTAGGAATAGTAATACTCACCGTCCAGATACACCCAGCCGTTTGCATAGCCGTTGTGGCCGGTGTTTTCCTCAACTTTGCCTAACCACGCACCGCTTTCGGCAAATTCATGGGTCTCGCCGTCAATATAATACCTACCGTCAGCGCACATCCGCGTGCCGTCAAAATAGTACCGGACACCGCCGATGTCGGCCCATTCGTTGTATTTGAGCGTGCCGTCGGCATCCGCGTAAATGTATGCCGGATATTCAGCGCTGCCAAGATTATACCAACCCGTAACGCACACGCCGCTGCCGTTTATGTAGTAATGGTCGCCGTGATCGTAGATAACCGAACCGTAAATCATTCTGCCGGATTCTACGTAATACGGGCCTACCCAACCGGTGGTGTAGTAGCTGCCGTCTTCCACATAATAGAACGTACCGTCCGCGTACGTCCAACCCTCAGGCATCGGGGTCTTGCTGATAACAGCGCCGCCGCCGGTAGTAGTCACAAGGTTTCCGTCATCGTCACGGAAAGTGCCAACCTTCAGGTACCCGGCATAGAAATAGTACTCCACACCGTCGATGGTGTAATAATCCCAATAGTAATCGTCGCCGTCTTCATCAAAGTACTTATAGCCGCTCGTGGTGTAAAGCCAAGCATTCACCAACTTGTGACCGGCTGCGTCGTAATAGTACTCGTGATAGTAACCCATGTCCTCATCGTAAGACGAGAAATAGCGGTCGGTAACCATTTGACCGGAATAGTCAAACGCATACTCGTATCCGTCGATAACTTCGGTTTCACCCTCTAAGAAGTAACCGTTACCGAAGTAATACCACTCACCGTCTACAAAATACCAGGTGTTGGGCGTGAACTCATAGCCGTATACACTGCCGTCATCATACAGAAGGTACGTCCACCCGTCTTGATAGACAATACCGCCGGGGAATAAGTAACCGTCTTCATTGAACAGATAGTATTTACCGTCTACGTACTGGTACCCGGTTAACACCTTACCCGAAGCGTCCGAACGGTAAATTCCGCTATAATAATAATAACCGTCGTACGTGTACCAGTTATCGTAAACCAGTCTGCCCTCGGAATCAAATAAATAGAGCGTACCGTCTACGTACCAAGGGCCTTCCACCTTCCAACCGTATTCGTCAAAGTAATACCAGTAACCGTCGATCCATTCCCAAGTATTCATGACAAGCTTGCTGTCTTTAACGTACATCGTAAAACCGGGATACGAGGTATAGAAGCCGTCACCCGTCACCTGGAAATAATTGCCGTTGGTATCAAAGGCGTAAACGTAGCCACTTTCATGGTCCTCTATGATGGTGTTGTGGGCCATTTCGGGCCAGAAGTAGTAATACTTGCCGTCTACCTCATACCAACCGTAGTCGGCTAAAGCGCCGCTTGAGTCCTTAACGTAGTAGTACTCACCGTTCACAATGTGCCAGCCCGGCGTTGTGATCTTTTGGCCGCCGGCGGAAAGCAGATAACCGTCGTAGCAGGTATCCTGAAGGATATAATACCCATCAAAGTAGTACTCGCTGCCGTCGATCGTATACAAACCGTAGCCGTAGATCAGATTGCCGTCTTCGGCATACGCCCATCTGTCGTCTATCTGATACCAGCCGGTACCGGTAACCCGTGTGCCGACACCGTTTTTGTCCAAAATGTACTCAAAGCCGTAACCGTCACTTACAATTCGGTCTTTTAACATATAGCCCGAAGAACCGAATGCATAGTACGTGCCGTTGCCGTAAAGATCAATAACGGTGTTTCTTAACAGTTGGCACTGATAATCGTAATAGTACCACTCGCCGTCTTCCTCATACCACTCGCTCTGGTACAGCCGGCCGCCCTCTTTGGCGCGGTAACCGTCGTATGTCCCGTCATTCAGCATGGTGTAACCGTTAAAATAATAGCATCCGCCGTCCAGTTCCTGGTAACCGCGCAAGAAGCACGAGTAACTCCAATCGCCATCATACGCATCGGTATCAAAATAGAACCAGCTGTCCCCGTACTTTAACCAACCGTGGTAGGTCCAGGAAAGCGCACCGTTCTTATCGGCAGACCACGCCCACCAGGTAGAAGGATCGTCATAATCCTCGCGGACGATATCGTAGTCATTCGTTGCCATCCGACCGTCGCCATAGAAATAATAACCGGTTCCGCCAATGACCTGATAACCCTCTAACGCCTTGCCGTCAGCACCGAAATAGTACCAATAATTTTTTCTGTAATCATAGTTGGGGTTGGTTTCGTTGGCATACGGTTGGATCCAACCTTTGTGAGGCATACCGTACTCGTTAGCATAATAGTAATCGTATTCCCACGTTTCATCGTCCCAAACAGAAACGAATTCATTGGTTGCCATCACATAGTTGTTGCCGAACAAATACTCTGTTCCGTTTATGTTTAAGAGTTCGTTGCACGCCAAGAACGTGCCACCGTATTCGCCTTTTTCCACGTAATACCAGTTGCCGTTGCACCATACCCAACCGGCAGTGCTCACGTCCAGCCGCTCGGCTGCACCGTTTTCGTCAAAGGCATACCACGCTTCAGTTCCCGTTTCAGGCTCCCAAACACTTGCTGCGCCGTCGGCGAGCATACGTCCGCCATATTCAAAGTAATACAAAGCGCCGTTTACTGTCATCAACTCGTAACTGGGTGCTGCGCCGTTTTCGCCGTAGTAGTACCAGTCCTCGTTCCACTTATCCCAGTACCACTCGTTTTCGTAAAGAGCGCCGCCCGGTCCTGCACAATAATAACACCACCGCTCCTCTTCCTCCGAGTAAAGCTCGAAGCGCTGATTCTCGTACATCCGGCCCCACTCGTTAAACGCGTACAAATAGTCGCCGTACTCAATGACCTCTTCGGTGGCCATCACGCCGTCGCGGTAAAAATACCAGCAGCCGTCGTACTCGTCGTAGTAAAAACCGTCGCCCGATTCGGCGTTCGCACTGATCGGCAGCGCGAACAGTATTGATAACGCCAGGATCAACATTACCAATACCGATAGCTTTTTCTTCATGTTTTCTCCCTCCATTTTTTAATAATACGGACCGATTAAAATCCAAGGAAAGTATACCACGGCATCACAAAAATGTCAATAAACGCGATGATTTCGCCCTGCTTTTTGTGAATATTGACAGATCTTTAAACGCCTTTATATTCACACTTCCTAAAAATTTGTTCATGAACATGTTGCGCTCCCCGCCCGGCTGCTCAGCCTTGTAAAATCGGAGCAATTTATATGCTGACGACTGTAAATTTTCTCGCGTTTCTTTTTAACCGCACACTTGCTTTTTGCCCTGCAATGTGATACACTACCATTGGTATACTCTAAATTAGGACTATATAGCCATGTGGTGGGTGATACGGTGAAGAAATTAAAGGTGTTGTTTATTGCAAGCACGGGCGGTCATTTGTCCGAACTGCTTGAATTGAAGCCGCTGTTTTCTGAATACGATTTTCATTTGGTAACCGAAAAAACAAAATCCACTGAAAGTCTTAAGGATGAATATACATCAAAAATTGACTTTTTGGTTTACGGAACCAAGTCGCATTTGCTGGCATATATGCTTAAGTTCCCGTTCAACGTCATCAAATCCCTCTGGATCTTTTTAAAGGTAAGACCTGCCGTGGTGGTAACAACGGGCACGCACACCGCCGTTCCGATGTGCTATATTGCCAAGTTGTTTAGAAAAAAAGTGATCTTTATCGAAACCTTTGCCAACAGAAGTACACCCACGAGTTCCGGTAAGATGATTTATCCCATCGCGGATAAATTCATCGTTCAGTGGAAAGGGCTGCTTGAGTACTATCCTGATGCAATTTACGGGGGCTGGATATATTGATTTTAATTACGCTTGGTACAAACGACAAAAGTTTTATACGCTTGCTCCGGGAAGTTGAAAAACTTATCGATGAAAATAAGATTACCGACCGCGTCGTCGTTCAGGCGGGCGTCACCGAATTTCAGTCTTCAAAGATGGAGATCTTTGACCTGATCCCCTTTTCGCAGTTTGATGACTTGATCAGCCAATGTGATTTGCTGATTACTCACGGCGGTGTCGGTTCCATTATCACCGGTTTGAAAAAGGGGAAAACCGTCATTGCCGTTCCGCGGCTTGCCAAGTACGGTGAACATCTCAACGACCATCAGCTTCAGATAATTGACAACTTCAACGAGGCGGGCTATATCATTGGGTTGACCGAGGTGTCTCAGTTGGAGGAGGCGCTTTCCGCCGCCAAAACGTTTACACCGAATACGTATCAAAGCAACACGGAAAACATGATCGCGTTGGTTAGAACGTGTATTGAGGAATAGGTTCGATCGTTATGAAGAAAATCTATATCACCTCCCTGCATCTGAAGCACGGCGGCATTGAAATGGCAATTTCATCGCTGGCTAACGCTTTGGTAAAAAGGGGATATGAAGTAGACATACTTTGCACCTATCGTTTGGGTGAACCGGTTTATGATCTGGACAGTAAGGTTCGGGTCACCTATCTAACCGATGTTCAGCCGAACAAGGACGCCTTCTTAAACGCCTTGAAACAGAAAAACGCGGTTCGGGTGTTCAAAGAGGGGCTGTATTCCTTAAAGGTATTATATCTAAAGAAAAAAGTACTGAAAAAGCAATTTCGCGCTATCAAAGACGGCACTGTGATTTCGACCAGAAACGAAGACTCCGTCTTGCTTTCGAAATACGGCAACAAAGAAACGCTGAAGATCGCACAGCTGCACCACGACCATCGGTTTGACAAGCGCTTGATCCGTGATTTTAAAAGCAAGTATACGAACATCGACGTTTTTCTTCTGTTAACCGACGAACTCACACGGGAAGTCAGTGAAATGATGGCAGGCAACAAGCATACCGCATGCCTTACCATGCCGAACTTCCTGCCCGACTCCGCTCACGTGACAACAACCGCCGAAAGGAAAAACCAGGTCGTAGCGGTTGGCAGACTTAACGAGGTCAAGGGATTTTTACGGCTGATCGATATGTGGGCAACGGTTGCCGAAAAAAGCGACACGGTGCTGAAGATCATCGGCAGCGGCGAACAGGAACCGGACCTCAAAGCCCGCATCCGCGAGTTAGGGCTTGAAGACCGCGTGATCCTGACCGGCGCCATGGATCACCCCGACGTGCTCAAGGAAATGCGAACCTCCCTTTTTTACGTGATGACCTCCTTTACGGAGGGCTTCCCCTTCGTGCTGATCGAAGCCATGTCGCAGGGACTTCCTGTCGTGGCGTTTGACGTAAGAGTGGGACCTCGAGCCATCATTGAAAACGAAAAGAACGGGTTTTTGGTTGAGGACAACCGTCAAGACGACTTTATCAACCGCGTGCTGTATTTAATAGAAAACACCGCCGTCAGAGAGGATATGTCAACACTCGCTTATGCGAGAGCTGATGATTTTACGGAAAGCCATATTCTTGAGAAATGGAATGACGTTTTAACTGCAAGAAAGTAGGTTTGAAATGAGCAAAAAGTGCGTATTGGGAAAATTAATTGAAGATAAATGGTTTACTGTCCAAGCAATTGTATTCTTGGTGCTTCAGCCGTTCGTCAATATGTTCAGAACGTTTTTTGAAGACAGGATACAGTTGCTTGGAATTTCCCTGCCCGAACTTGTCAATTTTGCTCTGATCGGGTATCTTTTCTGCCTTTTTTTAGTGAAGTATTTTCGTCAAAAAAAGGTGATGATACCGTTGGTGATCTACCTGTCTGTTGCCGCGCTGTATCTCGTTTTTCACCTTTGGAACATTTCAAACTTCAACCAAAACATTTTAACCCCGACCGACATCAACATTTTCAAGGAAACCTACTTTATAGCAAGAACGTATATCATTCCGTTGCTGTTCTTTTATATTCTGCTGAATTGCAACGTACAAAACGCTGCTTTCTTAAAGGTTACCGAGATCCTCTCCTGGATCATCAGCGGCAATATCGTGCTTACCAATCTGTTTAAAGTGTCGTTTATTTCGTATGCGAGCTTGTTGGAAAAAAATCAGTTTATTGAAAGAAACATTATCGAGTGGTTTACCAATCCGGATACCGAGACCCCCGTTTTGATGACCAGCAAGGGTTGGTTCTATATGGGCAATCAGATCGGAATGGTGCTGTTCATTCTTTTCCCGTTTGCGCTTTTGCTCTTTTTGAAGAAGAAAAGCATCAAAAACTTTATACTGGTACTGCTTAACGCCGTCGCCATGATTATGGTGGGCACGAAGGTGGCGTCTATCGGTGCGCTGTTGATTCTTGCGGCAACCGTTTTTGTCGTGGTTCTGTTCGCCTGGATTTTAAAGCAGTTCAAATTTACGATAAAGCACGTGGCGGCATTCCTAGCGGTTTTATTAGCCGGTGTGTTCTTATTCCTGTATTCCCCCACGATCAATATCGCCGCCGACAGAAAACAAGCCGTTGAAAACACCCCTACCGACCAAAACGTTACGATCAACACTGACGCGGTAGAGTCGTTAGAGTCGGAAGAGTCGGAAGAGTCGGATATTCCCAACACCGATGCTTTCACACAGATCTTCGGGTATCCGTGCGCCTATTTCGGTATTGACAACGAGTTTGTCGAGCTGCTGAGCGTAAAGAAAAACGTGAAATTCTGGGAGAGTATCGTCACCGGCAACAGCAAAGCGCAGATCGATTACAGAACCTTTAAATCGTTAATTTACGACGAAGTGCTGAGAAAGAACGACAACCCCGCCGATCGGTGGCTCGGAATCGGATACACCTCCTATTTCCCCTACGCTGAAAGAGATGTTCTGGCACAAAACATGTGGTTCGGCTATATCGGAACCGCTTTGTTTATCGGCCCCTACGTGGCCGCTTTGATCTACGCGCTGGTATCGATTCTAAGAAAATTCAAGTCGCGTTTCACCTATGAAAACGCGATCTTCGTCATATCGCTTGTGGGCAGTTTATTGTTAAGTTTTATGGCTGGTCATTTGTTCTTTGACGTTTTTTCCAGCATCATTTTCGTTTGGGTGTTAGCCGGCTTCTGTCGCAAATGCTCTTCTTTGGAGGAACGCGAATGAAGAAACTACTGTTTGTGATATACACTTTTTCATTGGGCGGGGGCGCTGAACGAATTTTAAGTGACTTAGTAAGCAACATCGATCGGGAAGACTATCAGATCGATATTCTGCCCTACGCTGATTTCGGTGTTAAGCAAGAACAGTTGCCCGAGGGCGTCAATCTGCTGCCGGGTGTTGTCAATATGCAAACCGCCGGGAAGGCGGAAAAGGCGTTGAAATATTTTCTCGTGCACTTTTTCCCGTCTGTTCTCCGCAAAAAGTATATAAAGAAAAAATACGACATTGAAGTTTCGTTTAATTATCAGATCCCGTCTTTTTTGGTAAAAGCATCCAAGGGCACGAAAGCCGTTATGTGGAATCACGGGGTAATGGATGACTTGAAAACGAACAAGCTTGGCTTCTTACTTCAAAAAAGAAGTTTTAAAAAGGCGACCAAGATTATAGCAATCGCCGAAACCACAAAGAATGCTATCGTAAACCTTTTCCCCGAGTTTTCCTCAAAGATCGAAATACTGTATAACGGTATTCACACCGAAAGAATTCTAAAAAACGCGAAAGAAAAAACAGACATCGACCTTAAGACCCCCTCTGTCATCTTTGCCGGCCGGCTTGAAGACGCAAAACGGCCTCTCGCGGTGTTAGAGGCCGTTAAACTCCTAAAGGAACGCAACAAAACCGTGTTTGCGTATTTCTTGGGTCAGGGCGAACAATACGGCGAACTCCAAGAAAAAATCCGCAAATGGGATCTGCAGGATAACGCGTTCCTTTTGGGCTATCAAACTAATCCGTATCCCCTTTTCCAACAATGCAATGCCGTGTGTATGCTTTCTAAAGCCGAGGGCTTCCCCACCGTGTTTGCAGAGGGTATGGCGCTCGGCAAGCCTTTTATCAGCACTCCTGTCGGCGGCGTGAAAGAAATGAGCGACAACGGCAACTGCGGCGTTATCGTCAACACGCCCGAGGAGTGTGCCGATGCTATTGAAAAGATCGTGTTGGATAGTGCCGTAAATTCCGCAATGGGTGACTGTTGCCAAAAGCATATCGCCAATTTTTCTATGAAACGGCAAAAGCAACGATTGCAAGAGCTATTCGATAATTTATGAGGGTTTGAACGTAATGAAGAAAACTTCGGTTTCTGAAAATTTGTTTTACAACATTCTGTATCAAGTCGTCATTACCGTATTGCCGATACTGACCACCCCTTATGTAGCAAGGGTTTTAGGGCTTGAGGCAAGCGGTATTCATTCTTTTACGGAAAGCATTGTCACCTATTTTATTTTGTTCGGTTCTTTGGGAACGTCCCTTTACGGCATACGGGCTGTTGCACGCGTGCGGGATAACCCCGAACAGCTAAGCCAAACGACCCTCGAGATCATCGCGCTGAAGCTTGTGCTTTTAATCGCAACACTTGCGGTGTACGCCCCGGCTTTATGCGTGCGTTCAGAATACGCGGTTATATACAGAATACACCTTATCAACGTCGTGGCAAGCGGTCTTGACGTTTCTTGGTTTTACCAAGGTATCGAAGATTTCAAAAAGGTTACGATCCGAAACTTTATCGTCAAGCTTTTGTTTGTGGTTTCTCTGTTCGTTTTTGTGAAAGCCCCGAGCGACCTGCCCATATACGTGTTTTCAATCGTGGCAAGCACACTCTTCGGCAACCTGTTAATGCTTTACTATCTGCCGAAGTACACAAAAATAAAACCTTCGAAAAAGCTGTCCATTCTTCCGCATTTAAAGGGCTGTTTAATTCTGTTTGTTCCGCAAATCATGAATTATATATACGCCCTTTTGGACAGAAGCTTGCTCGGTTGGATCACCAATACCGACAACGTCGGCATATACGATCAAGCCCAACGGCTGATTCGTATGGTTACGGGAATTTTGATGTCATTAGGATACGTTATGATGGCGAGAATTGCCAATCTTTCACTCAACGATGACGTCGAGGGCATTAAAAACTATATCCGCAAATCCATTAATTTTACGTTGTTCTTGGCACTCCCCGCCATGATCGGCATGATAGCCGTGGCAGGCGACTTTATTCCCTTCTTTTTAGGCGAGGAATTCTTAGAGGTTATCCCCACACTGAAATATTTAAGTCCGTTAATTTTAACACTGTCTATCAACAGTATTTTAGGCGTTCAGCTGTTAATCCCGATCGGTAAAGAAAAGCGGTACACGTTAGCCACGATCATGGGTGCGTTAACCAACGTTGTATTAAACATCCTGCTGATGCCTCGTTTGGGTATCGTATCCGCCTGCATCGCGTCGCTTTCCGCCGAACTTGTCGTATTTACCATTTGCTTCATTGCGGCAAAAGACATGTTGTCGGTAAGAACGATTTTCAAGGATAACGCTTTCGTTTTACTGGCGTGCATCGTGATGTACGTTGCCGTCGTGCTGGTATCAAAACTCGAATTGGGTCTTGTTGTGAAATTGATTTTAGAAGTCGCCGTCGGCGGGTTGGTGTATTTCACCGTAACCCTCATCACCAAAAACGAAATATTGTTCAGCATTTTCGGAAAGGTTAAAAACCTATTAAAACGCGGGGTGTAAAAAACATGGCTTCTGCAAAGGTAAGCTTAATAATACCTGTTTATAACGTCAGAGACTATTTGAGAAAATGTCTTGACTCGGTTGCGGCGCAAACCTATCAAAATCTTGAGGTTATCATCGTCAACGACGGCAGCACCGACGATTCTTTGGACATTATAAACGAATATACGGCAAAATTCGATAATATGACTTGCTACACAATAGAAAACCGAGGTTTGGGCGGTGCCAGAAATTTCGGAACCGAAAAGTCTACCGGTGAATACCTCTCTTTTCTGGACAGCGACGACTATATTGAAAGCACTTATATTGAAAAGCTGGTCACGGCAGCAATCGATTCGGGCAGTGATATTTCCATTTGCAACAACCATGACGTGGCTGAAAACGGCGATATCTTGCTGACCTATAAAAACGAATACCAAAACCGTGTAACAAGTCTTTTTGAAGAGCCGAAACTGTTGTTCAACCGACTTTGTGCTTGGGGAAAGCTGTACAAAAGAGAGTTGTTTAATGACCTTGAATACGTATCCCGCGTTTGGTACGAAGATATGCGTCTTACGCCAAAACTGTTCTTAAAAGCCGACAAGATCTGTTACGTTGATGACTGCTTGGTGTATTACGTTCAAAGACAAGGTTCCATCATGAACAACAACAATCTCACGCGGAACACGGAGATCATCGATGCCTTTAAGGACGTCATTGACTATTATAAAGACAACGGGAACTATACGCGTTTCAAAAACGAATTGGAGTTTTTGGTGATTGAACATATTGCCGTTGCCGCCGTATCCCGCGTGGCTCAAGGGAACTCGGCCGATAAAAAGGACGTTTTAAGGGAGCTGAATCAGTACTTAAACGGCTTTGAGGCGTTATATGACAATCCGTATCTTAACTCACAAGAACGGAATCGCAAAATCGTTTTATGGCTAAACAAACATAAACTGTATTGGGCTACGAAACTGATAATGAAGTTAAAATCTTTAGTATGATAAGGTAAATGCGATGAATACAATTATTATTCCCACAGGATACATGGGCTCCGGCTCATCGGCTATAACCGACTTGATTTCTGAGATCAGCGGATACCATGCCGACCACGGCTCATTTGAATACGTTTTTTTACACTGCCCAAACGGTGTTTTTGATTTAGAGGACAAACTTCTTGTCGGAAACAACGCGCTGAGAAGTGACGAGGCACTGCGCACCTTCCGCCATACCATGAAGCAACTGTTTGACAAACAATATTGGTGGGTGGGGAATTACAAAACTCACTTATGTCCTGAATTTATGGAGTACACCGATCAATATATAAACTCATTAACGCAGTATCGCCCCGATTTTTATTGGTATTACCAAGAAAACACCAACTTTAAAATGGCGATTAAATTAATTGTCAAAAGACTGGTAAAACTGCTATCATTCGGCAAGATTCAACTGAAAAAGCCGCTGGTTTATGATGATATGGCGCTTTCCTTTGTAACACCCGAAGAGTTTTATGAAAACACCCGTGCGTATCTCAACCGGCTTTGGAATAAATTAGGTATCGATAACCGTAATTTGATCTTAGATCAATTACTGCTTCCGTTTAATCTGCACCGTGCCGAACACTATTTTGAGGAAAACGAAGCCCACATATTTGTGGTTGAGCGTGACCCCCGCGATGTGTTTATCATCAATAAATACATTTGGCAGAAAAACAATCAACCGGTACCGTACCCCACCGACGTTCACGAATTCTGCAAATACTACGCCGCGCTTCGAAAAATGGAGAAGCCGTCCCGTTACGCAGGTGTGCACCGCTTGCGTTTTGAGGATCTGATCTATCATTACGAAGAGTCGCTTGCGGCAGTTTACGAAACGTTGGGCGTAAGCCCCGCCGACCACGTGAAAAAAAGGCAATACTTAAACCCCGAACGTTCCATCGAAAACACCCAGCTTTTCCTTGCCGATCCCAAATTTGAGGAAGAACGTCGAATCATCGAGGAACAGCTTGCGGCGTATTTGTATCCGTTCCCCTATGAGCGAAAACCCAACTGCAACAAATCCTTTTAACAAACAAAAAGCGAGGTGGCTATCCACCTCGCTTTTGTTATAACCAAAACACTTTCGTTGCCGCCGTCAAGATAACGAGAAACGCCGCGTTTGCCGCCGTAAAGATCAGAATATACTTTTTCGTCTGTTCGGGATGCAACAGTTTGAATTCGCTGAACGTGATCAAGCTCGCGAGCGACGCGATCAGCGTACCCGTACCGCCGATATTGACCCCCAACAGCAAGGCGGGATAATCGGTCGTAAAGCGCGAAAGCAAAATGGCGGACGGCACGTTACTGATAACCTGGCAAGAGAGCACCGACACGAGCAACGTATCCTTTTGCAACAAAGAGGATATAAGCGAATTCACGGCGTCGATGCGTGCCAAATTCCCCGCGAAAATAAAGAAAAAGAAAAACGTGCCGAGCAGCGGATAATCCACCATTTTAAGGGAGTCGCGGTCGACGAAGAACAGGATGATCGGAATCACGATTAATCCCACCCAAAAGTGAACGACACGAAACACGATCAGAATCGACAGCAGGAATAAAACGCCGTACAACACCGTCTTTTTCACGTTCAATTTTTCGGGCAACTCGCCTTGCAGCTTGAACGTTACGGGCTTTATCGGCAGACACGCGAGAATAAGCAGCGCCACCGCCAGCAAAAAGGCGGGAAGCATGATGCGGCAAAACTCACCCGTGGGAATGTTAAAATAGGAATATAAGTAGAGATTTTGCGGATTCCCGAACGGGGTCAGCATACCGCCCAAATTGGCGGATATGTTTTGCAGCACAAAGAGGTACGCCATGTACTCTTCCCGCTTGGTCACCGAAAGCGCAAAATACCCCAGCGGCAAAAACGTGATGAGCGCCATATCGTTGGCAATGATCATAGAGCCGATAAACGTAATGACGATCAGCACAATAAACAGCGAGCGCAGATTCCCCGAAAGGCAGACGAGTTTTCTCGCCAAGATCGTAAAAAATTTAATATTTCGAAGGGCGCAAACCACCGCCAAGGTTAAGAACAGACAGGAAAGGGTTTTAAAATCAAAATACCCCACGTACGCCGCATCGGGCGGCACCAAAAAGCAGGTCACCGCCGCCGCTGTCGCCGCGATACAAAAGACGATATTTTTCTTTATCCACCGCACAGTTTTCACGCTATCACCAAAAATCGATTTTTTACAACTTGAATTATTATATGGCAAGAGAAAACCAATGTCAACAAAAAAGCGAGCATCCGACACTACCGTGTAACGACCCAAACGAACGTCTTGAAAATCGGCTTGACGGTATGACCAAAACCGATAATACGTATCGGATTTCGTTCTTGCAATACCTTTTGGGTTGTGGTATGCTCGTCAAAAAGGAGTGGTGTACGATGCCAAACAATACTCTCATTTTCGGCGATAGTTATTCCACCTTTAGGGGCTATATCCCGGACGGCTATGCCTCGTGGTATCCCGATAATGAAAAATGCGGCAGAACCGACGTGGCAACCGTCACCCGGACGTGGTGGTATCAGGTGATACAAGAAGCCGGGCTGAATCTGGTTTTAAATAACAGCTGGTCGGGCTCCACGATCGGCTACACCGGCTATAACAACACCGACTGCTCTAAATCCTCGTCTTTCATCTATCGACTGAATCAACTGATCGAAAACGGCTTTTTTCAGAAAAACCGAATCAACACCGTGTTTGTGTTCGGCGGAACAAACGATAACTGGTGCAACGCGCCGCTCGGCGAACCGGACGGCACCGATCTTTATTGTGTCCTCCCTGCCATCCATCACTTTTTTGATCTCATACGAAAAACGCTTCCCGATGCCGACATCTACTGCCTGATTAACAACGGCTTTAAGCCGGAGGTAACAAACGCACTCAAAGAGGCAAGCGATCGCAATAACATCACCGTCGTCACCTTTAAACACATCGATACCAGAGAGGGCCACCCCACCGTCAAGGGGATGCAGGACATCAAAGAAGGCGTTTTAGCCGCCTTGGCAAAATAAAAAAGCAGCCGTCCGGCTGCTTTTCCTTTTTGAACTCTTATTTTGCTTTCAACAATTCGCGGATATCACGCAAAACGTCCATCTCGGTCTCAGCGGGCTCGGCGGCTGCTTCCTCCACTGCCTCTTCCTCGGCTTTTTTAACGAGCAACTCTTTCGTCTTGGTCTGCACCGCGAGCAGGATCTTGAGCGCCACGAAAATGCAGAACGCGACGATCAGGAAATCGATCACCGCTTGCAGCAGGATACCGTAGCTGACAGCGACCTCCGCCTGCTCCACGCCGTCCACCACCGTGGCAGGGGTCAGCACCCATTTCCACTCGGTAAAGTTAAGACCGCCGACCGCCAAACTGATGAGCGGCATAATGACGTTGTCAACCAGCGCCGTGATGATGGCCTTGAACGCATTACCGATGATAACCGCAACCGCCATGTCAATGACGTTGCCTTTGGAGATAAACTCTTTGAATTCCTCAAAAAACTTTTTCATACGTACGCCCTCCCTTTTAATACGTTTATTATAAGAAAAACCTCGTTTTTTGTCAATGTTTCGCCCGAAGATGCCGAAAAAAGTCTTGCAGCATGGCGGCACATTCGTCTTTGAGAACCCCGCCGACCGATTCCGGCTGATGGTTATACGGCAACGAAAACAAATTGACGAGCGACCCGCAAGACCCCGCTTTCGGATCGGCGGTGCCGTACACCACTCTGTCGATCCGCGCGTTGATGATCGCACCCGCACACATCGGGCAGGGCTCTAACGTCACGTACAGCGTACAGCCCGAAAGCCGCCAACCGCCCAGCACCTCACACGCGCCGTTTATGGCTTCAATTTCAGCATGTGCCAATGCGTTTTTGCCGATCTCACGCCGATTGCGCCCTGCCGAAATCAGTTCACCGTCTTTGACGATCACCGCACCGACCGGCACCTCACCCTCGGCGGCGGCTTCGGCAGCAAGCGACAGCGCGTGACGCATCCATTCGTTATCCGTCATCACAGCCCACTCCCCATACTGTTAAATACGGTCACCAGCAAGATGGCAAGCACCAACGCCATTGCAGGCGAGAACAGCAGTTTTCCTACCCGCTCGCGCACCGTAAACAGCGAAACACCGTTGCCCACCGTTTTCACGTATCCGAGACGGCAAACCACCGTCAGCACCGCCGCACCGACCGCCGTCACCGCCACAAACACCACCGTGGTGATAACCTCTTGTTGATCCGGAAAGCGTTTCCCGAAGAAGTTTAACAACACCGACATCAGGTTATTACTGAAATGCAGCAGCACCGCCGGCCAAATGCTGTCGGTCTGCACGGTGAGATATCCCATCACGAGTCCCAAAATAAACGCAAACGGGATCTGCAACACGTTGCCGTGGAACAAGGCGAACAGCACGGCAGACAGCACGACCGCGAGCCCGTCACCGTGCAGGCGCAGGGTGTTAAGAATATATCCCCGAAAGATCATTTCTTCAATCAGTGCGGGTAACACCGCCGTTGATAGGATATTCAGCGCCAAGCTGACAAGCGTCGGTTGCAGCATATCCGGCATTTCGGGCTCGGGGACCCCCAGCATCGTCAGCCAATCCATCAGCCAGCTTGTCGCCACGTTGGCAAAGATCGCGATCGCCATGCCACCAACCACGCCGACACCGAGCACACCGCCGCTCACCCGCTTGGAGGCGAACGGATTGCGTCGGTAACCGCCGATGAGCGCCACCGCCACTGCAGGCACCGCCAAACAGACCACGTACACGATCATGTTGACGAGCATATATTTTTCGTGAATGTTCGCCCATTGCAGAATGCCGCCGAGCAATCCGAATTGCGAAGCAACCGTCAGCAAAAAATCAACGAACAGCATCGCGAGCAGCATAACGGCCGCAAACGTACTGCTTTTTTTCAGTTGTCGCATTTCCGCTTGCGCGGGTGTAATGGTATACGGTTGCATGCGCGTTGCCCCTTTCCGTTCTTTCAGTATATCGCAAATGTCGCGCCGACGCAATAAAATTCCGAAAATGGCTAAAAAAGAGTTGCTATTAGGTGTAAAATGAACTAAAATAAAATCAACTTTTAAACAAAGGAACGATCATCATGAGTAAGATTCAAATGACCGCCCCGCTCGTCGAGATGGACGGCGACGAAATGACCCGCATTCTGTGGCAGGCGATCAAAGAAAAACTGCTGCTGCCGTTTGTGGATCTCAAATGTGAATACTACGACCTTGGTCTGCCGTACCGCGATCAGACCAACGATCAGGTCACGGTGGACGCGGCAAACGCCATCAAAAAATACGGCGTCGGCGTCAAATGCGCCACCATCACCCCCAACGCACAACGCGTGGAGGAGTACAAATTAAAAGAAATGTGGAAAAGCCCCAACGGCACGCTTCGCGCCATGTTGGACGGCACGGTATTCCGCGCCCCCGTGGTGGTAAAAGGCATTGCGCCGAGCGTTTCCACCTGGCAGAAGCCCATCACGCTCGCGCGTCACGCATACGGCGACGTGTATAAAAATTCCGAGCTGTACGTGGACGGCGCCGCTAAAGCGGAACTGCTCGTCACCTATCCGGACGGTCGCACCGATCGCAAGGTCATCCATGAGTTTACCGGCGGCGGCGTCATTCAAGGCGTGCACAACACGGATAAATCCATCGCGAGCTTCGCCCGTGCCTGCTTTAACTACGCCCTGTCGCTAAAGCAGGATCTATGGTTCTCCACCAAAGACACCATCTCCAAGATCTACGATCATCGGTTTAAGGATATCTTCGCCGAGATCTACGAAGCCGAGTACAAAGAAGCGTTCGAGGCCACAGGCATCGAGTATTTCTACACGCTGATCGACGACGCGGTCGCGCGAAGTCGGATCGTAGCCATGTCG
>JAZNRA010000009.1:0-5526 GCA_045590415.1 Acutalibacteraceae bacterium
AGTTTTCGTTATCTCTCCCTCCGTCTCGCCGCGGCGGCGGCTCGACACCTCCCTCGTCAGAGGGAGGCGAGGGTGGGCACGACGGGTTGAAAGCGGGCGGATGGTATCCGCCCCTATGGGTGAGGTTTTGGTTTGTGCGGAAAATTAGACAATCCCCCAGTCTTTTTGCGAGTAAAAAGACACCGTCTCGCTGCGGCTCGGTCACCTCGCGGTTCTGACAGTCCACCGGACTGTCATTCATTGCCGCTCGGTCGCCTTCGGCTACCTTTACACAAGGAGGCCGGGTACGTAGCTTTAAGCTTTATAGCCCTTGGGGTTTTGGGATTGCCAGCGCCAAGAGTCGCGGCACATATCTTCCAGACCGTATTCTGCTTCCCAACCGAGCAGCGTTTTGGCTTTGGCGGGGTTGGAATAGCAGGTGCCGATGTCGCCGGGGCGGCGATCGACGATGGCGTAGGGGACCGGAACGTTGTTGACCTTTTCAAAGGTTTTAACAAGGTCCAAAACGCTGTAACCGGTGCCGGTGCCGAGGTTGACTGCCTCGATGCCGGTGGTCTTCATCGCGTAATTGACCGCGCAGACGTGACCGCGGGCGAGGTCGACAACGTGGATATAGTCGCGCACACCCGTGCCGTCGGGCGTATCGTAATCGTTACCGAAGACGGACAGTTTCTCACGCTTGCCGACGGCAACTTGCGTGACGTACGGCATCAGGTTGTTCGGGATGCCGCTGGGATCTTCACCGATGCGGCCGCTCTTGTGCGCGCCGATGGGGTTAAAGTACCGCAGCAGGACCACCGACCAGTCGGGATCGGATACGCAAAGGTCTTGCAGGATGCATTCGATCATGAACTTGGTGCGGCCGTAGGGGTTGGTGACGGCGCCCACCTCCATCGTTTCATTCAGCGGGGAGGGGTTGTTCATGCCGTACACGGTGGCAGACGAGCTGAACACCATGCGTTTACAACCGAACTCGCGCATGACGCTACAAAGTACGAGCGTGCCGTTGACGTTGTTATCGAAATACTCGAGCGGTTTTTCCACCGATTCGCCGACCGCTTTGAGACCCGCGAAATGAATGACGACGTCGATATCGTTCTCGCGGAAAATGCGGCGGAGGCCTTCGGCGTCGCGGATATCGCACTCATAGAACGGAAAATCCTTGCCGGAGAGTTCTTTGACGCGGTTCAGCGCCTCGATATCCGAGTTGTAGAAGTTATCCAGCACCACGATGTCGTGACCGGATGAGAGCAGCTCGATGCAGGTGTGGCTGCCGATATAGCCGCAGCCGCCGGTAATCAATATTGACATTTTCGGTTCCTCCCAGTATAGTAGTAAATAGAAAAACGCTCGTGCGTTTTTTACCATTATAACGCATTTCGCTGCGTTTTTCAATGGCAAGATGTATCCGCGACGAAAAATCCACCAAATTTGCCGAAACGGCTATTGCGTGAAAACGGCGGGCGATGTACCATAAAAAGGAAATATAAAGAAAAGAGGTTTTTGCATGAAACCGACTCTCGTGATCATGGCTGCCGGGATGGGCAGCCGCTTTGGCGGACTCAAACAGTTGACACCTGTCGGCCCGAACGGTCAATTGCTGATCGATTACTCGATCTACGATGCGATTCAGGCCGGATTCGGCAAGATCGTGTTCGTTATCAAGCATGCGATCGAAAAGGAGTTTAAAGAGCTGCTCGGTGACCGCATTGCCGCGAAGTTCCCGGTGGAATACGTGTACCAAGAGTTGGATCGTTTGCCTGACGGATATACCGTTCCCGAAGGCCGCACCAAGCCGTGGGGAACCGCTCACGCAATTTTGTGCTGCCGCGGTGTGGTGAACGAGCCGTTCATGGTGATCAACGCAGACGATTTTTACGGACGTGAAAGCTATCGGCTGTTGGCGGATTTCTTATCTAAGCCGCAGCCGGAGGGACCGATGTCGTTTGCTATGTCGGCGTATATTCTGGAAAACACGCTGACCGAAAACGGTTACGTTTCCCGCGGTATCTGCTCGGTGGACGAGAACGGCAAGCTGTGCGGTTTAGTGGAGCGCACCCACATTGAAATGGTGGACGGCAAAGCGCAGTTCAGCGAAGACGACGGTAAGACGTGGGAAGTACTTCCTGCCGGTTGCGCCGTTTCGATGAACGCGTGGGCGTTCCCTGCCGAGATGTTGGATCATCTGGAGGAGCGCTTTAAGGTGTTCTTAGATACCACGGCAAAGGCAAACCCCGCCAAAGCCGAGTTCTTCCTGCCGTTTGCGGTCAACGATATGATGGCAGACGGTGAGGCAGACACCACGGTGCTGCGCACCCCCGACCGTTGGTACGGCATGACCTATGCGGAAGATAAGATCGACGTGCAAAACGCGATTGCGGATATGACCGAAAACGGCATTTATCCTGCCGATATGTAAGGAGAATTATAAACGATGAATATGGTAGAGATCGCAAAACAATTTGCACTGGACCGCGAGCCGCTGACCGCAGAGCCGTACGGCTGCGGACATATTAACGATACGTACTGCGTGCAGGCCGCTGACAAGCGCTATATTTTGCAACGCATCAACCACAACGTGTTTCCCGACGTCAAGGGACTCATGAGCAACATTCAGCGTGTGACCGAGACCATCCGCGAAAAGGTGGTGGAGGCGGGCGGCGATCCCGAGCGGGAATGCTTGCAGATCATTCCGACCAAAGACGGAAAGGCGTATTTGGAGCACGAGGGCAACTATTATCGGATGTACGTGTTCGTGGAGCGCACGTTATCGTTGCAGACGGTGGAAAACCCGATCCACTTCTACTATTCCGCCGTGGCGTTCGGTCAGTTCCAGCGCCGTTTGGCGGACTTCCCCGCGGAGACCTTAAGTGAGGCGATCCCGAATTTCCACAACACCGTAAACCGTTACAAGAACTTTGAAGCGGCGGTGGCGGCGGATAAGATGGGACGTGCCGCGTCTCTGAAAGAGGAGATCGCGTTCGTGCGCGAGCGCAAGGCAGATACCGAATTGGTCGTTTCCTTGCTGGCAAGCGGCGAGTTGCCGCTGCGCGTGACGCACAACGATACCAAGCTCAACAACGTGCTGCTGGACGATGAGACCGGCAAGCCCATGGCGGTAATCGATCTGGATACCGTGATGCCCGGCTCGTCCTTGTACGATTTCGGTGACAGCATCCGTTTCGGCACCAATCCCGCGGCGGAAGACGAGACCGATCTTTCCAAGGTGTATTGCGACGTTTCCTTGTTTGAGGAGTACACCAAAGGTTTCCTCGAGGCCTGCGGCGAGAGCTTGACAGCAAAAGAAAAAGAATTGCTGCCGTTCTCGGGCTATCTGATGACGCTCGAATGCGGTATTCGTTTCCTCACCGACTATTTAGAGGGCGACACCTATTTCAAGATCCATTATCCCGAGCAGAATCTCCACCGCTGCCACACCCAATTTAAGTTGGCGGCCGATATCCAAGCAAAGATGGACGAGCTGTGCGAGATCGTGAAAAAGTACGATAAATAATTTGTGCAGAAAGGCCTCCCCTCAAGGGGAGGCCTTTTTGTTGGCAGAAGTTGACAAGTTTTTTGGTATATGGTATAGTCGAAACAGAGTTTTTGTAGGAGGGAATGTTTATGAAAAGAACCAGAAGACCCCGCTGGCTGACGGTTTCCATCATGTGCCTTGTCGTGTTTTTGGTAACGACCTTTGCATTGACGGTATCGGCAGACGGTGAGACGACGGGTACGGCACCGTCGAGCGATACGGTATTTACCGCGCTTGACAGCGACGGCGAGAAAATGGAATTTGATTTGACCAAGGATGAGGATTCCCTGGCATATGTGGAAGCATATGCGAAAAACCTGAACACCGACGCGGGTTTTGAAACGCACTTTGACATTGCGCTCAAAAAGGTGCGTGAGTCGGTCGGACAATATGCCACCATCTGGGCGTTGTTGCCGCCCGTGATCGCCATTGTGTTGGCGCTGATTACCAAAGAAGTGTATTCCTCGTTATTCGTCGGCATTTTGGCAGGCGGTCTGATCTATTCCGGTTTTAACTTTGAGGGCACGGTCGTTCACGTGATCAGCGACGGCTTTGTGGCGAGCTTGGCTGACAGCTACAACGTCGGCATTCTGCTGTTCCTGGTGATGCTGGGCGCGCTCGTTGCCATGATGAACAAGGCGGGCGGCTCGGCGGCGTTCGGCCGTTGGGCGACGAAGCATATTAAGAGCCGTATCGGTGCGCAGTTGGCGACTATTGCTCTTGGCGTTTTGATCTTCGTGGATGACTATTTTAACTGCTTGACGGTGGGTTCCGTTATGCGTCCCGTGACGGATGCGCAGAAGATCTCCCGTGCGAAGCTGTCGTATCTCATCGACGCGACGGCGGCACCGATTTGCATTATCGCTCCGATTTCTTCGTGGGCGGCGGCGGTGTCCGGCTTTGCGGCGGGCAGCGGCGCTGCGAACGGTATGGCGCTGTTTATCAGTGCGATTCCGTATAACTTCTATGCGCTACTTACCATCGCGATGATGATCTTCCTTGCGGTGACACAGACCGAGTTTGGTCCGATGAAGAAGCATGAGGATAATGCGAAAAACGGCGATATCTTTACGGTTGAGGTGGAAGAAGCCGTTGAGAATATGCAGGGTAATCCCAAAGGGCGTGTGTGGGATCTGGTCGTGCCGATCCTGTTCTTGGTTGCTTCCTGCATCGTAGGTATGATCTACTCCGGCGGATTCTTTACTGCCGGCGAGGATGGGTATATGAATTTCATCACCGCGTTCTCCGATTGTAATGCGGCGGTCGGTTTGGCGTACGGTTCGGTGGTTGCGCTGCTGTTTGCGGTGATCTATTTCTCGCTGCGCGGCGTGATCTCGTTTAAAAACTGCATGGCGTGCGTGCCCGAGGGCTTCAAGCTGATGGTGCCTGCGATCATGATCTTAACCTGTGCTTGGACACTGAAAGCAATGACCGACAGCTTAGGTGCGAAGATCTTTATTTCCCAGATCGTGGAAGGTTCTGCCGGTACGTTTGCGCTGTTCCTGCCCGCTATCATCTTCTTAATCGCGGTGGGTCTCTCCTTTGCGACCGGTACGTCGTGGGGTACGTTCGGCATCCTCATTCCGATCGTGCTCAGCGTGTTCGGTGCCGAGTCCGGTGCGATTACCGTTATTGCGATTTCGGCTTGTATGGCCGGTGCGGTGTGCGGTGATCACTGCTCGCCGATTTCGGATACCACCATCATGGCATCTGCGGGCGCACAGTGCAATCACATTGCGCACGTGTCCACCCAGCTGCCGTATGCGTTGCTCGTTGCCGGTGTATCGTTTATCGGTTACGTGCTGTGCGGTTTCGTACAAAACGCGTGGGTGGTACTGCCCATCTGCTTGGTGCTGTTGTTCGCCTCGATTCTCGTGATCCGTGCGGCTCAAAAACGCAAGTCTGCGTAATTCGGCATAAGCAAAGCGTCCCGACGATCAGTCGGGGCGGAGTTTTTGTGGCTTTTGGTGCGGAAATAACCCCCCCGTTTT
>JAZNRA010000010.1:0-2713 GCA_045590415.1 Acutalibacteraceae bacterium
GATATGCTCTTGCCTCTGCGTCGGTAAGCGGAGCGGGTTGTTCGGTAAAATATTTCTGCCAGTTGCCGTCTGCACAAACGTATTCTTCGTTTTTGTTGATGTAACCGTCGATGACGTTATCACGGTCGGGGCGCCTGAGATCCGCTTTGAACGGAAGATTTAACACTTTTTCGTGCTGACGCAGGAACCAGGTGTCGGCTTTGCCGCCCGCCAGGCGGGTGCAATGGATACGCGACTGTTGACCAGCACCGACGCCGATCGCCTGACCGTCCACTGCGTAACAAACCGAGTTGGACTGGGTGTATTTGAGCGTAATGAGCGCGATGATAAGATCGCGCGCCGCTGAGTCGGGCAGGTCTGTATTCGCGGAGACCATGGTGTTCAGCAGTTCGGGGTTGATCTTGAAGTTGTTACGGCCCTGCTCGAAGGTGATGCCGTACACCTGCTTCGTTTCCTGCTCGGCGGGAACGTAGTCAGGATCAATCTTGACGATGTTATAGCTGCCTTTTCTCTTGGTCTTGAGGATCTCCAGCGCTTCGGGCTCATAGCCGGGGGCGATGATACCGTCGGACACTTCACGCGCGATCATTTTCGCGGTGGTGACGTCGCACACGTCGCTGAGGGCGACCCAGTCGCCAAACGAGCACATACGGTCGGTGCCGCGTGCTCTGGCATACGCACACGCGAGCGGGGACTCGTCGAGGCCTTCAATGTCGTCCACAAAGCACGCTTTTTTCAGCGTATCCGACAGCGGAATACCTACCGCCGCGGAGGTCGGGCTGACGTGTTTAAAGGACGTAACCGCCGGAAGGCCCAGCGCTTCTTTGAGTTCTTTGACGAGCTGCCAGGAGTTGAAGGCATCCAAGAAATTGATATAGCCGGGGCGGCCGCACAAGATCTCGATCGGCAGTTCGCTGCCGTCTTGCATATAGATGCGGGACGGTTTTTGGTTGGGGTTACAGCCGTATTTCAGTTCAAATTCTTTCATGATGCCTCTCCTCACTTGTTCTTATTGATGATGATCTCGGTGGGTTTGCCGCCATCCAGCGGGACACAGCGGACAAAGAGCGAGACCTTGTTATCTTCGTTTAAGTTGTTCCAGACGAGGTCTGCCAGTTCCTCGGCGGTGTTCGGTAATTCAACCTCCTCCGGCTCACCGTAGAACGACGGGATGGGATCGCCGTCGCATTTGTAGGTGTGGATGAAATGGCCGATGCCGTCTAACGGATTATAGCTGTAGAAATACCGCTGGCAAGCATCCGGATTGCCGTTGTTGCTTTTGAGAATGGATAATTTGTAATGGAAGGTCTGACCCGGGAACGCATAGTACAGGATACCGGAAATACGAGGGGTGAAGTTGGGAGCGTCGGGCTCAAATTCGCGGGTGTGTAATGCTTTTTCAAACGAAAAACCGTCTTCGCCGTGTTCCTTGATGTAATCATACACGGTGTTGGTCTGATCGCCGTTGGTGATGATGTCGGTATCACCGAGTTGCAGATACGGATTGTAAATGATCAAGCTCGGGTCGGACAATTTGGATTCGTCAAACGCTTTGGTGCGCATACCGCCCTCAAAGCTTTCGAAGATGCGGTTGCGGCTGTTGACGCTGCGGCCCATAATGAAATACGCGATCATCGCGTTTTTACCGTCTGCCGATTTGCCGATCACGATACCGCGACCGGGATAAGTGTTTTCACTTAAAAGAGTTTTCAGATCAAATAAAGCCATAATTACTCACCTTTCATTGCCGCTGACACTTGTTCCACAGCCGCGGGCAAAATTTTCCATTCCGCCAAACGCATGACGCGTTTTTGCAGGGTTTCGGGGGTGTCGTTTGCGCGGATCTTCACCGCTTTTTGCAAAATGATCTCGCCCCCGTCGGGTACCTCGTTGACAAAATGCACGGTAGCGCCCGTGACTTTGACACCGTATTCCAGCGCCGCCTCGTGCACGCGGAGCCCGTAAAAGCCCTTGCCGCAGAACGAGGGGATCAGCGACGGGTGAACGTTGATGATGCGTTTCGGATACGCACTTGTAAAACGCTCGCTTAAGATCGACATAAAGCCGGCAAGTACGATGATGTCGATACCATTTTCGCTTAAGGCATCCATTATGACTTGCTCAAACGCTTCTTGCGAGCCGAGCGCTTTTTTACTGACGACCAGCGTATCGATCCCTGCTTTTGCTGCACGTTCGAGTGCGAACGCAGAGGGATTGTTGGAGATCACCAATTTGATCTCGCCGCTGTGTAAGATGCCGCTTTGCTGTGCATCGATCAACGCTTGCAGGTTGGTGCCGCCGCCCGAAACCAAAACGGCGATGCGTGCTTTGTTGCTCATAACGTAAAGTCCTCTCAAACGATCGCGATCTTTTCGTCGCTTTCGATGATCTTACCGATGATATAGGGATCTTCGCCGTTCTCTTTGAGAACAGAGAGTGCCTCATCGGCGTCCTCGGGGGCGACCACGATGCTCATGCCGACGCCCATGTTGAAGGTGTTGAACATATCGCGCTCGTTGATACCGCCGACTTTGGCGAGCAGATCGAAGATCGGCAACACCTTGACAGCGTCACGCTTGATCTCGGCACCGAGTCCGTCCGGAATGCTGCGCGGGATATTCTCGTAGAAGCCGCCGCCCGTAATATGGGAAATGCCCTTAACTTTGACTTGTTCTAACAGAGCAAGAACGGGTTTTACGTAGATCTTGGTGGG
>JAZNRA010000011.1:0-14557 GCA_045590415.1 Acutalibacteraceae bacterium
CTTCTTTTTTCATTGACTTTTCCTCCGATTGTGTTTTGTGTTTGTGACTGGCAGGTCACTTCTATCTTAACACAATCGGAGGATTTTTCATCGGTAAACCTCTTTTGAACCACGCGACTATCGCGTGGTTTTCGTTTACAAGAAAAGAGCGGGACTTACGCCCCGCTCTCCCCTTGCTTAACAATTACAAACCAAGCAATTGTCTTTTCTTTTGGTCGAATTCCTCTTGTGTGATTACACCCATATCAAGAAGTTCTTTAAATTTTTTTAGTTCATCAGCAGAGGAAACTGTTGATTGCCCATTTTGTTGCGCATTGATTTTAGCAATATCTTCATCAGTTATATCTGCTAAATCTCTTGAACCACAAGAAGGACATTTGTCGTAATCTATCATTCTGTTTATTTCATCTGCGGCAGTTTGATTACTTGTTGCACTAGCCGCATAATTGCCCGACAGTCCTCCTGCTATACCACCAATACTTGACAAAACCGCACTTCTTGCTTTCCGTTTGTTTTCCGCAAGATCTTCAAGGGTATAACAAAAAATTTTGCCACAAACATTGCAACGTTTTCTGAAACCTTTTTCTTGGATTTCTTTTTCTTTTTCAAATTCTTTTTTAGTTTCTTCACCGCCGACGCATGTTAAAATGTATTCCGCGGCTTTTACGCCGTCATTTTGTTGCTTTGCGGGATATGTAAGTGTAGCAAAATCAAATGCACCAGAACCATAAAAAACCTGAATAACCCCATTTTGACCAACCATTTTTATCGGCGAATGCTCTGCTTTTGTTATCGAAGAAAGTAATATTTCTTTTTTCCCCACAATGATTTTATCATCTGTTAAAGTCCACTGCTTCATTAGTGCTGCCTTGAATGTCATGTTCATAACTGTTTCACCTAACCCTTTATAACCTCTCTAAATGTGTGCGCCACAATGGCGGGGTGTCATTTAACTTTATGTATCGGGCAACCGTTGACCCACTTCGTCCCATTTCTCTACCAACAGCGGCGTAATTGCCGAGTTTGGCATACAGGCGGTGCATTTCAACGATTTCCTCTGCGGTTACTCGTTTCGCCATATTAGTCTTTTGGCGAAATAATCTCCCCCCTCTCCTCACCTGTAAAGCCCATCGTAGCACCTTAATTATATCTGTATTACAGATAAATGTCAATATCTTTATTACAGATATTGCATAATATCTGTGAGGTGATTGCAATGCAATTTAGAAACTTAAAAGGCATCCGAGAGGATCGGGACATCCGGCAAAAAGACATTGCTGCCTATTTAAACGTTTCTCAAAACACATATTCGCAGTATGAAACGGGTATAATTTCTCTAACAGCAGAGGTATTGATCAAATTGGCAGATTATTACCAGGTCAGTATTGATTATTTGCTGGATAGAACCAATAATCCGAATTTACAAAAATAAGCCGTGAAATTTACGGCTTATTTTTGTAGTATATCAGCGGTGGGTGCAAGCCCTGTATATCGTTATTGCGAAAACGATTTTGATACACACCTATGGTGTGATGAAATACAACAACGGCGCCGCCTTTGTTGATGATATACACGCTAACGCGTGGTGATATACCATTGCTTTCGCAATGGATAAAAAAATACTCGTTCCCAAGGACCAGGATTTTTTGGTGGGCGTAAACGGACTCGAACCGCTGACCTCCTGCGTGTGAAGCAGGCGCTCTAACCAGCTGAGCTATACGCCCGTGTATCCAGCCGCCGCTATTGCGGCGACTAATACAATGTGACAGGCATACGCCTGTCACAAAATATGGTGACCCGAACGGGAATCGAACCCGTGTTACCGCCGTGAAAGGGCGGTGTCTTAACCGCTTGACCATCGGGCCATTGGTGGCTGTAACTGGATTCGAACCGGTGACACCGCGGGTATGAACCGCGTGCTCTAGCCAACTGAGCTATACAGCCATATCTGCGTCCCCCGCTGAGGGGACGCAGATTATTATATAGTATGCCCTATTGTTTGTCAAGTCTGTTTTTTAAAAAACAAAAACTTTTTACGTTGCCGAGCCAAACAAGGTGATACAGTGCATCGGACATGCCTCGGCACATTTGCCGCAGCCGATACATTTTTCCGGATCAATGGTTGCCAGATTGTTGACCACCTCTACGGCGTTGTGTTCACACGTGCGCACGCATTTACCGCAACCGATACAGCCAACCTTACACGCAGCACGTGTTTTCGGTCCTTTATCATGATTGGAGCAACGCACGACACCGCGCGTGGCACCACCCGTCATGACAATGAGTTTTTTGGGGCAAGCGGAAACGCATTTCGTGCAACCGCGGCACAGCGAGGCATCTACCCGCGCGAGTCCGTTTTCCACGGAAATGGCGCCGTATTCACACGCCGACACGCAATCGCCATAGCCAAGGCAGCCATAATTACACAACCAGTTGCCGCCGTAAAACTGCGTTGCCGCGCGGCAGGACTCTAACCCGTGGTATTCGAGCTTGCGGGCGGTAAACTCCTCACACCCGCCGCAACGAACCAATGCCGTGAGGCGCTCGACGTTACCAGACACACCAAGCAGCTCACCGGTTGCTTTGGCAACCGCCTCCCCGCCGGGCGAACACAGACCGACCTTGGCACCGTGATTTGCCATCGCATCCGCATAGCCGGCACAACCGGAATACCCGCACGCGCCACAGTTGGCACCGGGCAACAGCTCGCACAGCGCCTCGGCTTTTTCATCCTTGGGCACCGCCATCAAAATAGAGGCGACCGCCAGAATCAACCCTGCAGCCAAGCCGAGTCCCGCAAGGAGCAATACAGCAAGTAATATAGGATTCATAACACGCACCTCTTCTTACAGTCCGAACAGCCCTTGGAAGCCGAGGAAGGACACCGATACGATCGAGGCCGCTACCAACGTGATGGGCAGGCCCTTTAACGATTCGGGGATCTCCGCACTTTCCAAGCGTTCTCTGACGCCCGCAAACATCACCATCGCGAGCAAGAAACCAAGTCCTGCGCCCAACGCGTTCACCAATGACTGCACGAAATTGTAGCCGCTGTCGATGTTCAGAATCGTAACACCGAGCACCGCACAGTTGGTGGTGATGAGGGGCAGGTAAATACCCAGCGCATTATACAGCGGCGGAATGAAGCGACGCAAAACGATCTCTACAAGCTGCACCAAAGCGGCAATGATGAGGATAAATACGATCGTCTGCAAATACGCGAGATCGTTCGGCACCAGCAGATAGGTGTAGATCGGGTGAGTCGCCGCTGTTGCCATCAGCATAACGAAGATGACCGCGACCGACATGCCCACGGCGGAATTCAGTTTTTTGGAAACACCCAAAAACGGACAGATCCCTAAAAACTGCGACAGCACGAAGTTATTAACCAGTAAACCGCCGATCAGGATGGCGAAGAAGCTCGTATTACTCATGGCAAGCCGCCTCCTCTCCGCCATGGCAGCTGCCTGCCATCGGGCACGCGGCACACACCGTTTCAGTGAGTTCTTTACGGGTGGCGTTATGCTCTAATTTCGTGGATAGGCGATTGGTCAACCAAATAAGCATGCCAAACACGAAGAAACCGCCTGCAGGTAGCACGAAAATGGTGATCGGCGGAATGAGGCCGCCCTCCGGCCAACCGAACAGCGTGCCGTTGCCAAGAAACTCGCGAATACCACCCATAATGACCAGCGCCGCCGTAAAGCCGGCACCCATACCCAGACCGTCCAAGGCGGAAAGTCCCACCGAGTTTTTACCGGCAAACGCCTCCGCGCGGCCGAGGATGATGCAGTTGACAACGATCAACGGCAGATAAATGCCGAGTGATTTGTCGATAGCGGGCAAATATGCCTTGACCAGCATTTGTACAATGGTGGTAAAGCCGGCAATGATCACGATGTATGCGGGCAAACGCACTTTACCGGGAATCAGTTTGCGCAACAGCGAAATAACAATATTGGAACAAACAAGCACAAAGGAAGCTGCCGCGCCCATGCCGAGGCCGTTCAGAGCGGCGGTCGTCACAGCAAGTGTGGGACAAGTACCGAGTACCAAACGAAACACGGGGTTTTCTTTGATGAGGCCCTTTGAAAAAGCTTGCCAGTATTTATTTGCCATCGGCTTTCCCCTCCTTTATCGCTTGATAAGCGGCGACTGCCTGATTAACCGCTTTGCAAACACCGAGCGACGTCTTGGTCGCCTGCGAAACGGCGTCCACGTCTGTGCCCGGATTCATTTCTTTAGCGGGTTTTCCCACAAACGAATCCAACAGACCCGCTTTGGTAACTTTTTTCACGTAACCTGCCGTTTCGTTATCTTCCGTGATTTTAACACCGGTGATGGTGCCCGAAACGGAAATGCCCGTCATCACGGTAAGCCCGGCACTTTTGCCGACCGCTTCCGTGGTGAATACGTAACCAACCACGGTTTTCTCCGCATAAGCGGTGTAATACACTTGTTGCTGTCCGTCAACCGTTACGGTGTCTTTTACAAAGGAATCGGCTTCCACAACTTCCATACGCGCTGCCGTTTCGGTTTCCTCATTTAATTTGGCAATAGTCTCCTTCGTCAGCGCGTTGGTCCCCGCCAACGCCGCAGTCACAATAGCGGCAATCAGCATCAACGCCACCGACGAGATCAATATCTCTTTGAGATTTTTCATGAACGCACCGCCTTTCGGCCCTCACCAAAGGGACGCGGGCGCGTCAGCCGCTCGATCAGCGGTGTGAGAATATTCATAATAACGATGGCAAAGGAAACGCCCTCCGGCAACGAGCCGTACATACGGATGAGCACCGTCAGCGCACCGCACCCCACGGCATACACGACCTTGCCCCATTTGTTGATCGGGCAGGTGGCATAATCGGTCGCCATGAAAATGGCACCGATCATCAAACCGCCGGACAGGATATGTACCACCGGATCGGAACCGAGGATCCACGTTAACACAAAAACCGTGCCGATATAGATCGTCGGGATCAGCGGGCTGATGACGTGACGGATCACAAGATAGATCCCGCCGAGCAACAGCGCCGCCGCACAGGTTTCACCAAGGCAACCGCCACGCAAGCCGAACAACAGAGAAAGCGGATCGATCTCGGCGGCGGCATCGGTCGCAAGCATTGCGAGCGGTGTCGCACCGGAGACGGCGTCGGCTTGTCCCGTCCAGGCAAGCGGTGTCACCCAGTTGTTCATGGCATCCGGGAAGCTGCCCATCAGCACCACGCGGCCGACGAGCGCCGGATTAACAAAATTCTGACCTAAACCGCCGAACATCTGCTTGGCTACGACGATCGCAACGACGCTGCCAAGCGCCGCCTGCCACAGCGGAGCGGTAACCGGCAGGTTGAAGGCGAGCAACAGACCGGTAACGATACAAGATAAATCACCGACCGTTTGCGGACGCTTCATGACTTTGCGGCTGAGATATTCCGAGGCAAGCGCAGAAGCGACACATACGACCTCCACTGCCAACGCGCGGAAGCCGAACAACCAGACTGAGGCGATCAACGACGGGATCAGCGCAATGATCACGTCCCGCATGATGTCACGCGTGTTCATACCGCAGTGTAAATGCGGTGACGACGATACCATCAAGGTGTTTTCCATTCGACTCCCTCCTTACTTCACAGAACGCAGCACGTCTTTCGCCATACGGATCGTCTGCACGATCGGGCGATGTGCCGGACATGAGAACGTACAACAACCGCATTCCATGCAGGTCATGGTACACAGACGCTTGAGCTCATCGGTGTTTCCCGCTTTGTAGGCCTTGGCGATCGCTGTCGGCAACAGATTCATCGGACACGCGTCAACGCATCGGCCGCAACGGATACACGTGGTTGCCGCAATATCCGGTGCATCCTCTTCCGCGAGTGCCAAAAGCGCGTTGTTTTGCTTTAGCACGGGAAGATCTTCGTTCATGAGTGCTTGACCCATCATCGGGCCGCCGAACAAGAGCTTGCGTACCGGTTTTTTTAAGCCGACGAAATCCAACACGTCACGGATCGGTGTGCCGATCACCACGCGCACGTTCATCGGTTTTTCAACGGCCGAGCCGTCCACCGTCAGGCGCTTTTCGATCAGCGGCATACCGGTTTTCAGATAGCGGGACAAGACCGCAACCGACGTGACGTTCATCACGATACAGTTAACGTCCGCCGGTAATCCGCCGGTGGGAACGCGCCGACCGGTACAAGCGGCAATGAGCACCTTTTCCGCACCCTGCGGATAGCGGGCGGGCAAGGGCTTAACCGTTACACGGTTTGCCGCGGTACTGACGCTGGCAGCAATACGCGACAATTCCGCGATCGCCGCGGGTTTATTGCGTTCCACCGCAATAATTACTTGCTTGACGCCCAAAAACTCCATCACGGTCTGCACACCGGACACGATGTCCCACGAGTTTTCCATACATTCGCGGTAGTCGGTCGTAATATACGGTTCACATTCCGCCGCATTGATGATAATGGTATCGATCTCATCCAGATTTTTGGGATTGAGCTTAACGTGCATCGGGAAACCGGCACCGCCGAGGCCAACCAGACCGCACGCCCGTACCGCCGCGATAAACTCGTCAAACGTATTGACGACCGGCGGTTTGACGCTGCTGTGTACGCGACCCTCGCCATCCGATTCGATGACCAGCGCCATGGTGGTGCGACCGCCCTGTAACAGGATCTCTTTTGTCCCGACCACCTTGCCCGACACACCGCAATGGATCGGTGCGGAAATCGCCGCTTCACTGTCGGCAACGACTTGTCCGACCTCAACGGTATCTCCTACCTTTACGGTGGGAATACACGGTGCGCCCAAATGCTGCAGCAGCGGGATCACGACCGTTTTCGGTGCGGGCATCTGCACGGTTTCGCACTCGGCCGTGTGTTTGCGGTGCGGCGGATGTACACCGCCGCGCGTTTTGTGAATTAACGTGGAAATTGACACGTGATCTCATCCTTTCCGAAAAAGTGGGATGTTTTGCAAATAGGGATAGATAACGTTGAGCACCAAGCCGGTAACAACACCGGCAGGAATAGCAAGTAACAAGAGCAACGGGGCGTAATAGGTCATGGCCGAGCCGAGCAATACGTACGAGACCGTCCATTGTCCCATATTGTGTGCAACCGCTCCCACAACGCCTAATCCGACAAAGCTGAGCTTGTCCCGAAGCAAGCGATGGACAAGCGCCATCACGAGCAGCGACAAGATACTGCCAACGGCGCTCATCAGGCAGGCGATCGGTCCGCGGAATAAGGCGAAGGCGGCTTTCACCACCGTTATACCTGCCGCGCAGGGCAACGACACACCGCACAGCGCGTACATGACGGTAACGTTGGCAAGACCCAATTTAGCACCCGGAATCGGCAACGGCGGCAACAGGCCTTCTAAAAACGATAACACAATCGACAAGGCGGATAACACGGCGGCAAGCATCAGCCGCTCGGTATGCTTTCGGCTCATGCTGTCACCCCGTCTACTTCCTGCGAGCCGCCGACGACGCGCACACTCACACCGGCCGGTACACACGCCGCCGTCTGTCCATTTTTCGACAGCCAGCCGCTGTGCACACACACTTGATCGGGGCAACTGCTGTCACGCACCCGCACCCGGCCGCCGTCGATCTCGATCGACAAAACGGTGCCGTTGTTCCCTTCAACCGTAAACGTTACGGTCTGTGATAATGAGTACTGCTGTTCACCGTAAGGCGTTACAAGCACCGCCGTCTGTCCGACAGCGCGCGGCCACCAAATGCGGATACAGCAACCGATTGCCGCCGCGGCAGCGAGAAGGAGCACCACGTAATCTCCGCGGCGAAGTCGCACCGCGCTCATAGCCACCCTCCTCATACATCACAGATATATTTAGTATACTATTTTTGACGGTAAAAGACAAGAATTGTTATTATATTAACAAAGCCACCACCAGCAAATCCCTTGCTTTTTGGTAAGTACTCTCAAACGAGGTAACAGGAAGGGGATTTATTCCCTTTCCCAGTTCGATGGTGAAGCCCGGTCTGCGGTGTGTTTCAATAAACCAATCCTTGAAGCCGCCGTGGACGGCAAGCCCGCTCGGTGCGGCGACGGTATATCCTGACACGGCCGCCATGACCGAAGCCATCAGCCGCGATGCGGGCGGGGTGTGCTCGCCATAGTGCCAGTAGATCTCCTCACCTTGGCTATGTAGCGCTACCACGTGACGAAACGACACGCTGTTACATAAGTTGACGAGCGCCTCTGTTTCCGGTTCACTCATCGGATACGGCCCGCTCCATTGTCGCGCACAGGGACCGACGATTCCTTTTTCACGTTCTGCCTGTTGCAATTCAGCAAAACCTGCGTTAAAATTATGATTGATATCCACACCGCGCGCGTTTGCTTGCCATTGTCCGTGCACATCACCGCCGTTTCGGCGTACCGCTTCGGCATAGTCACCGGCAGTTGCCGATCCGTGGACCGCGATCTCTACGCCGTCGGGGTTGACAAGCGGCACCCACACGATCTGTCGATCGCGCAAGGCACGGCGCATATTCCAGCCCGACAGCGGCAAACCGGTACGGATGGCTTCGCCGATCTCTTCGCAGAGCCGCAGGCAAATGAGCGACGTCAGCCATTCCTGACCGTGAAAAGCCGCGGCCATCAGCACGCGTTCTTCCCCTTTCCCGAATGTCAAGCCGCAAACGGAACGTCCCAGCACGCTGCAACCGATCGGCACGGCACCGAAAAAAGGATACCGTGCGCACAAGCTGTTCAGCAATTGGCTCACCGTACCGTAATCTATCGCCTGCGGTCGTGTTAGGTATTCCACGCACATCGCCCCCTTCTTTTTAGCATATGATAAAGGAGCAATCGGTATGAATTTGTATGAGAAAACCGTGTCACAAGACGTCCGTTTTTGCGGCCACATCATCAATCTGCGGGTAGATGACATCCTGCTTCCCGACGGCAATCCGGCCACCCGCGAGGTGGTGGAGCATCCGGGCGGTGTCTGCGTTGCCGCGCTTACTGCCGAACGGGAGTTGCTGTTCGTCCGACAATTTCGCTATCCGTACGGCGAGGTGTTGTTAGAACTCCCCGCCGGAAAGCTGGATCGCGGCGGTGAAGATCCGCTCGAAGCCGGCAAACGCGAACTGCGCGAGGAAACGGGTGCCGTGGCAAACAGTTATCGCTCACTCGGTAGGTTATACCCCTCCCCCGGGTATTGTGACGAGATCATTCATTTGTATTTGGCAGAAGACTTATCGTTCGGCGACAGCGATCCGGATGAAGATGAGTTTTTGGAATGTGAACGCATCCCGCTCGATCGTGCCGTAGAAATGGTGTTGCAAAACGAGATCACCGATGCCAAAACGCAGGTAGCGATTTTAAAAGTCGCCGCCTTATTGTAAAACCGAAACCGCTTGCAGAAATCCTGCAAGCGGTTTTCTTCTGCTTCTACCGCCCCCGGTCCTTTCATAAACTGGAACGTAAAGGGGCGTTTGGTATGTTGGATATTGCGATCGTGGCACTCTACCTTATTCTGCTCGTAGGCATCGGCTTGCGCGGCGGGCGCGACGTCAAAAATGCCGCCGATTTCACCGCATCCGATAAGCAATACGGCACGTTTGTAATATTCGCCACCTTATCCGCTTCTTTTATCGGCGGCGGATATTCTTCCGGGAATGCCGCCGCGGCCTTTGAACACGGCATCGGGACGGCACTTGCGTTGTTTGGTTTTGGAATCGGCATGATCCTTATCGGCAAGTACCTGGTGCCCGGTGTTCACCGTTTTCCAAGCGCCAAAACCGTCGGCGGCGTCATCGGCTCTGCCTATGGCGAACGCGCTCGCCACCTGACCGGTATCTTCTCATTTTTCTGCTGTGCCGGTGTGGTGGGAGCACAGATGGAGTCCATTGGCCTGGTCTTTCATTCACTGCTTGGTGTCTCCTCAACGGTCGGCACGCTGATGGGCTGCTTTGTCGTCCTCGTTTACACCACGTTTGGAGGGCTCGGCTCGGTCATTTTCGCCGATATGCTGCAGTTCGTTCTTCTCGCCGTCGGTATGCCGCTGTTGCTCGTGTTGAGTGTTATCAAAGGCGGCGGTATCAACGCTCTCATCGGCCAATTGCCGACGGAATTGCTCTCACCCTTAAATGAACTGTCACTCCCTGCGTTTCTCTCGCTGTTTTTTTCCATGATGTGCGGCGAGGCGCTCGCGCCGCCGTATATGCAACGGCTTCTCATCGGCAAAAGCCCGCGTTCCACCGCACGCGGCACCATCCTCAGCGGCTTGTTTTCACTCCCGTTTTTCCTGGTGACCGCCGGCGTGGGACTTGCCGCACGCGCCCTACATGTCACCGACACCGCCGCCTCGGCTATGCCCGATCTGATCTTAGCAATCCTGCCGGTCGGCTTGCGCGGTATTTTAATGGCGGCGATGGTTTCCATTATTCTTTCTGCCGCAGACGGCTTTTTGAACGGTGCCACCGTCAGTTTGGTGTGTGACACCATTCTGCCTCGCCATCGCCGCCTATCCGACCGCGCCGAGCTTCGTCTGCTGCGCGGTGTGAATCTCGCCACCGGTCTTGCTGCCGTCACCATATCGTTCTGCGTACCGGACGTTTTTTCCATTCTTTTGCTCGCCTATTCATTCTGGAGCCCGGTGATCTTGGTACCGCTCGCCGCCGCCTTGTTAGGTGTAAAAGCAAGCGGGCGCGTTTTTCTGTGCAGTGCGGCAACGGGTTTTTTCGCCTGCCTTGTTTGGAACGTGCTTCTCGCTAAACCGTTCGGCATTGACGGTTGCATCGTCGGCACTCTTGCAAATTTGATTGTCTTTTTACTCTGCCGAATACGACTGATTGTTTGGTTAAATAAATAAGCAGGGTGGTAATGCCACCCTGCTTTTGTTTACCATTTCAGCGGTCTGCCGCCCCAAATGTTTTCGGAATAATCGCGAATCGAACGATCCGACGAGAATTTGCCGCTGCACGCGGTGTTAAGCAATGCCATGCGGCCCCATGCATCGCGGTCGCGATACGTCTCGCCCGACAGCTTTTGTGCTTTGCAATACGCATCAAAATCTGCTAACACCATATACGGATCGCGGTCGGTCAGCGAGCGTGCCACCTCGCCGTAGGTATAGCCGCCGAAGCCCTTGTGCATATATGCGACTGCACGCTGAATACGCGGGGCGGCATTGTAATACTCTTGCGGACGGTAGCCGCGCCATTGCAATGCCTTGACCTCCTGCTCGTTCATGCCGAAGATGAACATATTATCGGCACCCACCTGCTCACAGATCTCCACGTTGGCACCGTCCATCGTGCCGAGCGTGACGGCGCCGTTCATCATCAGCTTCATATTGCCCGTACCGCTCGCCTCGGTTCCCGCAAGCGAGATCTGCTCGCTGATATCCGCCGCCGGCATTAACAGTTCGGCCAACGTGACGCGGTAATCCTCCAAATACACGACCTTTAATTTATCGCGTACCGCAGGATCCTTTTCGATCTCCTCGGAGAGTTTGCAGATAAAGCGAATGATCTCCTTGGCAAGGAAATATCCCGGTGCGGATTTCGCACCGAAAATATACGTGCGCGGCTGAATATCCAAGGACGGATCTTCCTTGAGTGCCAAATACGTGTCCAGAATATGCAAAGCGTTAAGATGCTGACGCTTATATTCATGCAGCCGCTTGACCTGCACGTCGAACAGCGAATCGGGGTCAACCGTCACACCGCCATGCCGCTTGATATACTCCGCCAGTCGCGCTTTGTTGTCGCGCTTGATTTTCAAGAATGCCTCACGCGCCGCCGCGTCGTCGGCAAGCGGTTTTAGTTTGGCAAGCTCCGCCGCATCTAAAATAAACCCATCACCGATATTATCTTTAATAAACGACGTCAATTTCGGGTTTGCCTGGCACAGCCAGCGGCGGTGTGCGATACCGTTGGTAACGTTTGTAAATTTCTCGGGCATGACGGTATAGGCGTCATGGAAAACCGTTTCCTTTAAAATTTCGCTGTGGATCTTCGCCACACCGTTGACCGCGTGAGAGGCCGCCACGCACAGATTCGCCATTTTGACGACACCGTAGCTGATGATCGCCATACGGCTGACTTTCTCAACGTCCCCGCCGGTCGCTTCCATCATCGCGGCACCAAACCGATTGTTGATCTCACATACGATCTGATGAATACGCGGCAAACGCCCGCGGAACAGATCCTCCGGCCAACACTCCAGCGCCTCTTTCATGACGGTGTGGTTGGTATACGCCACCGTGCGGCACACGATATCCCACGCACGCTCCCAGGTGTAACCGCACTCATCCAACATAATACGCATGAGTTCAGGGATCGCGAGTGTGGGATGCGTGTCGTTGATATGGATCGCCGCCATATCCGGCAGATTATCCAACGTGCCGAATTGTTCCAGGTGCCGCTGCACGATGTCCTGCACCGATGCCGATGCCAAAAAGTATTGCTGTGACAACCGCAGGGATTTGCCCTCACGGTGATTATCCGCGGGGTATAACACCTGCGTGATGACCTCTGCCATTGCTTTTTGCTCCATCGCGCGCATGTACTCGCCCTGGTTAAACAGGGACATATCCATACCCGGCGCGGTGGCTTTCCACAAACGCAAAGTGGAAATCGCCTTGCCGTCCTTACCGGCAACCATCATATCGTATGGCTGTGCGATAACGACCGTGGCATCGTCGTGCTCAACGTGATGATAATCGCCGTCCCACCATTCGCGGACAAAGCCGTCAAATTTCACCTCTTTGGCAAGCTCGGGACGCGGCAACAGCCAGCATTCGCCGCCCGGCAGCCAAAAGTCCGGCATCTCGGTCTGCCAACCGTCCACCAATTTCTGACGGAAGATACCGCACTCATAGAGCAGTGAATAGCCGATCGCGGGGATGGACGCCGTTGCCAAGCCATCCAAAAAGCACGCCGCCAAACGACCAAGCCCACCGTTACCGAGCCCGGCATCGGGTTCAAGCTTGTATAACGATTCCAGTTTTACACCGTGTTCGTCCAGAATCGCCGCCGCATCGTCGGTCAGATTCAAATTGAAAAGGGTATTCTTGAGAGAACGCCCCATTAAAAACTCCATGCACAAGTAGTAAACCTGCTTTGCCTGCTCTTTATGCGTTTTTGAGATGTATTTCACGCGTGATGCGCGCATCCGATCACGTAACACCAGCGCCAACGCTTGATAAAAATGCTCGTTGGTCGCTTGCTCCGGCTCCACGGAAAACGCCGTCATCAGCTTCGCCGTCAATTCATTGCGCAAGGTATCCTTTGCGCTTATAACCTCTTTGTTTGCTTTTTTTGCAGCAGCCATAACGAAAACTCCTTTTTCTCATGATAGCAGCATTTGCTACCAGTATATACGATGTTCGGTTTTTTTGCAAGAGTTATTCATGATAACCAATAAAATCCATATTTTGCCCCTTTTAAATCGATAATTTTGTCGATTATGCACAAAAAACGACTTGTTTTCCGCCGTAATAAGGGGCTCTCTTGACACCGTCGCCCAAAATGCGCTAAAATAAAGTCAGTTACTACCGAAAAACGGAGGAAATTTCCATGCCGCAGCTCAATATCGTGTTGGTCGAACCAGAGATCCCGCAAAACACCGGCAACATCAGCCGCACCTGCGCCGCTACCGGCAGCCGCTTACACATTGTCAAACCAATGGGCTTTACCATCGATGATAAAAAGCTCAAGCGCGCCGGCTTAGATTACTGGCACTTGTTGGATATTACCTATTATGAGAACTTAGCCGATTTTTTCGAGAAAAACAGCGGTCCGTTTTTCTATTTCACCACCAAGGGCACGCATATCTACTCCGCCGTCGACTACCCCGACGGCGCGTATCTGGTCTTCGGCAAAGAAACCGCCGGCCTGCCGGAAGAATTGCTGCACGAGCATCCGGAATCGTGCGTCCGTCTGCCGATGCTGGACGACGACGCGGCGCGCTCCTTAAACTTATCCAACACCGTCGCCGTCGGCGTCTATGAGGTACTGCGCCAATGGGGGTTCCCCGCATTACGTATCGCGGGGCATTTGACAAAGTACTGATTTTCTTTAAAAAATGAGATTCCGCCGTTGACAAATACGGCGGAATCTTTTATAATAGGAGCGTTGCACGGAGAGTTGTCCGAGTGGTCGAAGGTGCAGCACTCGAAATGCTGTGTACGAAAGTACCTAGGGTTCGAATCCCTAACTCTCCGCCAAAAACGAGAAACCGCCCAAAAGGGCGGTTTTTGTTTTTCAGGGAAAGAGAGTTAGGGATTCGAAAGGCCGTAAAGAAAACATGCCGGTGGCATGTTTTTAGGCCGTAGCGTTCCACCGCCCTGCCGCACTCTACCGAAACTCATAGACGAGATCGCACTGCCGCCTTGATCAGTCACCCTAACTCTCCGCCAAAAACGAGAAACCGCCCAAAAGGGCGTTTTTTGTTTTTCAGGGAAAGAGAGTTAGGGATTCAAAAGGCCGTAAAGAAAACATGCCGGTGGCATGTTTTTAGGCCGTAGCGTTCCACCGCCCTGCCGCACTCTACCGAAACTCATAGACGAG
>JAZNRA010000012.1:0-4427 GCA_045590415.1 Acutalibacteraceae bacterium
AAGAACAAGGGCAATTACGGAAGAATACGAATTCGCAAGGAATTGTTAGCAGAAGGCAAAAACATTAGCGAATACCGTATTGCAAGAATACTCAAAAAGAACGGCTTGAGTGCTAAAAGCGGTAGAACTGGTAAGCCAAGACCACCTAAACCAACAGAACAACAGTACGTTGAAGAAAATCTAATAAAGGACAAATTTAGTATCACTGAGGCGAATTATCTTTGGTGTTCAGATATCACCGAACTCCGATGCCTTAGAAGCAAGGTATATGTTTGTGGAATTATTGACGTAGCAACAAGGCGCATGGTAGGCTGGAGCATTGCCAAAAACCAAACTCAGAAATTGGTACAAGATGCGTTCAAGATGGCGGTAGGAAGAAACCCAGACAGACCAAAAGACGCTGTGTATCATAGTGACAGAGGTTGTCAATATACTGCCAAGAAAACCAAACAGCTTGTAGAAGAGAATGGTTTTCGTAAAAGTATGTCACGTCCTGGTACACCAAGTGATAATCAGCCAATAGAGAGTTTTTGGAAAACCCTCGAATGTGAGATGGAGGATATCCGTCATCTCACTTTCGAAGAAGCTTCAAGAATGATCGTTGACTACATTGAACTTTATTATAATTCAGAAAGGTTGCATTCAGGTATTGGTTATTACATTCCAAACCATTTTTTTCACTCTTTTATCTGTCCACTAATCTTGACAAGTTTCTGTCGCGCGGGGCGCGACGGATCTTTCTCTCCCTCCGTCTTTTTGCTTCGCAAAAATCCACCGTCTCGCTGCGGCTCGGTCTCCTCGCAGTTCTGACAGTCCACCGGACTGTCATTCATTGCTGCTCGGCCGCCTTCGGCTACCTCGTCAGAGGGAGGCGAGGGCGGGTAGCCGTTTGAAGGAGCGGGGTGGCGTATTGCCACCCCCGGCTGCTGAATTCGTGGCAGAGACAAATCGAAATGCTCGCCGCAAGGCGCGACGGAGTATAAAGGGCTTGGGATAACGTAAAACGTTATCCCAAGCCCTGTTTTTTTATGTACGGGACGAGGCGTATACAGCATAAGATGGGGGGAAGGAGTGTGAGGATATGGCGATCAAAATTTACATCGATCAAGGACATAATCCGCAAAATCCCAATGCGGGGGCGGAGGGAAATGGCTACCGTGAGCAGGACCTGGTGTTTCGCATTGGGGTGGAGTTGGCTGAAATTTTGCGTGCGGAGGGGTACGACGTGGGCTTGTCCCGTCCGCCGGCGGAAACGCAGCTTGGCACTTCCAATGCGACGGCGCTTGCCGCACGGGTGAACGAGGCAAACGCGTGGGGCGCGGATTACTTTATCAGCTTGCACGCGAACGCGTCGGAGCTTGCCGGTGCGTCGGGGAGTGAGGCGCTCGTGTTCAACTTAAATTCTGCGGCGGCGGGGCTCGCGGAGGATATTCTGGAGGGGCTTTCGGATACCACGGGGCTGCCGAATCGCGGGGTGACGCAACGCACCAATTTGTACGTGCTGCGGCGCACAGCTATGCCCGCTGTGCTGGTGGAACTTGGGTTTATTACCAATCCCGGGGATGCGGCGCTGATGGCGAATTCACCGCAGCTGTTTGCGCTTGGTGTGGCGAACGGTATTACGGAATATTTGAGTTGACCTTGACGGGGGGATTGTGATACACTAAAAACATAAAGATGTGTACGAGAGGTAGGATGTGTCATGAACAATGCTCGCAAGCTCAGCCGTGTGATGGAGATCGTCGCGTTGGTGTTAATGGTGGTGGATCTGGGGCTTATGATCGCGTTGCCGTGGATCACGGAAGCGCTGACCAGCCAGCCACGCGACACGGCGTTGTATAACCAGTATCTGGTGTTTTTATACGTGACGGGTGTGATCGGCGAGTTGATCTTATGGCAATGCCGCGGAATCATGCGTAACGTGACGCAAAAAACGCCGTTCTGTGCAGATACCGTGAAGCGGTTGCGCGCGACCGGTTGGATCGCTATTGCGTTGGCGGTTGTGTGGATCGTGTTGATACCCTGCTTTGACGTGTTTAAATTTCTCATGACATTTTTGGCGCTCTTGTTTGCGTTTATCGGCCTTGTCCTCTTTGTGTTTGCCGCGTTATTTGCGCAGGCAACCGCCTATAAGGAAGAAAACGATATGACCATTTAAAGGACGCAGGAGGGTGCAAATCATGGCAATCTTAGTGAATTTGGACGTGATGATGGCGCGCCGCAAAATGGGACTGACGGAACTGTCGGACAAAGTCGGTGTGACGCTTGCCAATCTATCCGTTTTGAAAAACAACAAAGCGAAGGCGATACGGTTTTCCACGCTGGATGCGATCTGCAAGACGCTTAGTTGTCAGCCGGGTGATATTTTGGAATACGTGCCGGACGAGGACGAACGAGTATAATGAGTATGCGGATCGGTTCGGTAGAGATTACGGGCCGCGCCGCACTCGCCCCGATGGCGGGTGTGGCGGATCCCGCTTTTAGGCGCATTTGTCGGGAATACGGTGCCGCTTTCACGGTGACGGAAATGGTGAGCGCGAAGGCGCTGACCTACGGCGATCAAAAGAGTCGGGAACTCATGGTACTGGACGAGCGGGAGCGTCCCGCGGCGATCCAATTGTTCGGTGACGATCCCGATACGCTGGCCAAGGCGGCGCGCATGGCGATGGCGCAAAAGCCCGATTGGTTGGATATCAACATGGGGTGTCCCGCGCCGAAGATCGCGGGCAACCATTGCGGCAGTGCCTTAATGCGCGAGCCGGACTTGTGTCGGCGTATCGTGAAAGCGGTGACGGCGGCGGTGGACGTACCGGTGACGGTCAAAATTCGCAAAGGATATGCGAAGGACGAGGTCAACGCGGTCGAGGTGGCGAAAGCGTGCGAGGACGGCGGAGCGGCGGCGATCACGGTGCATGGGCGCACGCGGGATCAAATGTACGCCCCGCCGGTGGATCTTGATATTATCCGCGACGTCAAACGAGCGGTATCGGTGCCGGTGATCGGTAACGGTGACGTGAATTCACCGGAATCGGCGGCTCACTTATACGAGTATACCGGTTGTGATCTTGTGATGATCGGGCGCGGAGCGCTTGGCGCGCCGTGGGTGTTTCAGGCGGTGGAGGCATATCTCACACACGGGGTACGCTTGCCGGATCCGCCGATCGCCAAGCGGATGGACGTGCTGTGTCGACAGATCGAACTGGCGGCAAAACTGAAAGGTGAGCGTGTGGCGCTGTTGGAAGCGCGCAAGCACGCATCCTGGTATATGCGTGAATTGCGCGGGGCGGCGATCTTCCGCGGCGAGGCGGGGACCATCTCGACGATGGAAGATCTGCGGCGGTTATGTTGGCGGGTAATCCGTCGGCAGGAAGAGGAATGAGGTGTGTTTGATGAGTAAAAAAGAAAAGCGTGAACGGTTCTTTGCACAACCACACGTGAAAATTGAGGGCGTTCGCGACGATATTTTTTCGTTTTATCGGTTAGGCGATACCGGTCAGGTGATCGGGGAGTTTTCCCTTGATCTCGGTTTGTTTGACGAGCCGAAAGAAATCGGGTTCTTTGCCGATACGCATATCAACTACTGTGATGAGGTCGATATGCAGGACGAGGAAGTTGCCTATACCTATGAATGTCGGCAATGGTTAAAGGATGCCGAAACGGTGCCGGCGATGATCGCCGCGATGGACGTATGTGAGCATATGGATGCGACCGTGGTTGGTGGCGACACCTTGGATTTTCTTTCTCACGGTGCGATGGAGCTCGTTAAGAAGCATATCTACGATCGGGATCCGTCGGTGCTTAGCTGTGTGGCGATTCACGATATCACCAAGCAGGTGGAGACAGGCAAGGCGGATCAAACGCCGCGCGCGGAGCGCTATGCCGCGTTACAGACGATCTGGCCGCATGATATTCATTTTGCCACCCGTACGCTGGACGATAAACTGACGTTGGTGGCGGTGGATAATGCCGATCCCGGATACAGTGATTACGTGTATGAAAAGCTCAAAGCCGAGATCGAGGCGGCGCGTGCCGACGGGCGAACGCTGTTGTTGTTCCAGCACGAGCCGATCGCGACCGGTAATCCTGTGGATGCCGATGCCGCGCCGTATTGGAAATTGAGCCAATACAACAATTTTTATAACGGTATCCTGCTGTGCAATTATGAGGGGATGAGCGAGCAGAATCGCAAGACGTACGATCTTATCTGCCAAAGTGCAGACGTGATCAAATGTGTTTTCTGCGGACATTATCACAGCGCGTATTATAACGAGATCCTGGCGTCGTATACCGACGATCGCGGCAAGCACGATGCGGTGATCCCGCAGGTGACCTTCGTTTCCAATGCGTACTCATACGATTGCAAGAACGAGGACGGAACGCCTCGCCGACCGGGGTGTGTGCTGCGAATCTTTGTAAAATAAAGAAAA
>JAZNRA010000013.1:0-11720 GCA_045590415.1 Acutalibacteraceae bacterium
ACCGCTGATCGCAGTCAGAACATCGTTTACAGACGGCAGCAGAATTTTCAGCTCACTTGTGGTAGGAACAATATCAAGCAGTGTTTCCAACGCGGCGAACAGCAGTTCTTTTGTTTCACTGAGCTTGGGAATAACCATCCCCACCGCCTCACCGAGCGTATCGATACCGCTCTTGATCGACGGCAAAGCATTGACGACCACGTCGCCGATAGCGTTGAAAATGCCCTTTATCGCATCTTCAAGCGGCGACATACTGTTAAACATATCCGACAAGGCCGTTACGACGACGATCGCCGCCTTGCTCAGCCCCTCGGTTACACGCCCGGTGAACTGCCCGAAGCTATCCTGCAGATTGGACACCGCGCCGTTTAATGTCTGCGACTGGTTAGCCATTGCGCCGAAGTATTTACCGCCCTCATCTGCCGCCGCAATAAGTGCCGCTTGCAGCACCTCGAAGGTCACTTCCATCTCGGACGCCTGCTGAGCGGTAATGCCGAGATAGTCGGCAAGCACCTGATAGATGTTAATGCCTGCCATTGCAAACTGCTTGATGTCGATAGCTGCCGCCGTGCCGACGTTTTTGACCTGCTGTAGGTTCTGCGCCATGCGCATAAGCTCGTCGTCACCGCCGCCGGTCGCCGCTATAGCATCGCCGAGTGCGAGAATGGTTACCCGTGCGTCATCGGCTTCAAGATCAGCCGCCACAAGCAATTGTACTGCCTTGGTCAGCCCGTCAACGTCAAACGGTGTTACCGCCGCGTCCTCTTTTATCTGCGCCATTATTTCGGCGGCTTCCTTGGCACTGCCGAGCAGAGTGGTAAACGCCGTTTGGTATTTCTCCATCTGCGCGTTATATTCAAGCCCCTGCTTGCCCAATGCCGTGAGAGCCGCCGCACCGGTAGCCGCCGCCGCCGCAAACGCCGCGCCCACAGCCTTAGCCGCACCGGCTGCAATGCTGTCCCACTTAGCAACCGACTGCTGTATTACGCCCTCGGCCTTCGCCATATCGGCGGCAAGCCCTTTTGATTCACCGACAATTTGATATACGACCTTGCCGTCAGCCATTGTTAAATATCACCTCTTTTTTCATAGGAGGCAATCAGTCCGCGAAACGCATTTTCAAACTCTGCGCGGCTCTCGGCTTCGCTGACCGGGAGCTTATAATGCGCCTTTGCCCGTATAATTTCCTCGCGCTGCTTTGCGTTGTTTTTCGTCGGCGCAGGCACTTCACGGGTGCGTATCTGCATGATGTCCGAAAGCCGCGTACACTGCGGTATCGACGACAAAAGCGCGTGAAATTTGAACCAGTGGAGTTTACCACGCTGCTCGTAAAGATCGATGCCGTAAGCCTGCATGAACGCCGCGTAGATGTAAGGCGTATCAAGGTATAAGTCGAGCGCGCGTTCGCCTTTGGGCTTGTCCGACTGCTTCGGCACAAGATCAAGCGTTTCAAGGACGGCGTTCAAAAGCCCGTCTGCGTTTCTGTAATCGCCGTCCATGAGATACGCCAGCGCGATTTCACGGCGTTCATCCGGCGGCAGATCGGTATCGTCAAGCGTTCTTAGCGCGCAAAGCACGTTGTCAAACGCCGGGCGGATACGCCACCGCCGACCGTTCCACTCAACCGTATAGGGAAGACCTTCGCAAAAGGTCATTGTTATTTTCTCCCGTAAGCCTTAGCCTGCTTGCGGCGTTCGTCGAGCAGTCTGTTTACCGCCGGGAGGATATCCTCGTAAATGTGCTGTGTTACGATGGTTATCATCTCGGTGTAATTGCCCTCGAAAAACTCAAGGATCTTTACTGCGCCTTCCTCGCCGTAAATCCCCTTCATGAGTTCAAGCACCGTGCCGCCGATCGCTTCGTCGGTTGCGTGATCCTCGGAGAGCTTCTGTATTTCGCCGAGCGACGCGAGCAGACGGTTGCGCATAGCGATATAATCCGAGCGGACGTTTATAGTCTCAACTACGTTGTCATTTTCGTCGCAGAGCATGAGCGGTTCGATTTTATACTGATTGCGTCTTGCTTTCATTTTTCTGATTCCTCCGTTATTTCAAAAAAATCGGGCAGTGTGAACTGCCCGTGTGTGTGGTTATTGCTTTACTGTGTTACCGGTGTGGGTCTGCCGTCGAAACGAAGCTCCATCGATATTGCGCTGTCGTCGGTCGACGCGCCCGAAAATTCCTGCAGATTGCAGAAGGTGCACGGCACGGTAAAGCCCTTATTTACGGCAGTACCGCCCGAACCGTCAGTGTATGTAACCTTAAGCGACGACTGACGCGCGGTGTCGAAGCTGTATTTGTTGCCGAAAATATAGTCCTGTGCCGCGTCGCCGAGCACACGTCTGCCGGTGAGCGTCCATGCCGGAGCCGCGCCGGTAACGTGGTTGGTAGCAAATCCGCCGTTTGAAATGAACTGGTACTGCTGTACCACCTCATTAAGAGCCTCGGCGACATTTTCAATACCCTCGCCGAAGTCAGAATAAGTCCATGTTTCGCCGGACTTCTCGGTGCCGATGGAGACCTTGATATTATAAATAGTTAAATAGCTCACGCTTTAACCTCCTGTTTTTGGTGGTAATAAGTGGAAAGCGACACGCAGTGATGAGCCGTACAGCCACATACCGTCATCTTCACGCCCGATAAGCGAGGGGATGGCGGTCGTTTCTATGTCTGTTATCTCATACCGTGTGCCGCGGGGATATGTTTTACGCTGCGTCAGCGATGTGTGAATGATACCGAGTGTATCGCTGACGATCTCCTGATTTGAATGTTTGCCGTTTAAGGCGAGCACAAGCTCTGACGCCGCGCCCTTGGACTGGTCTGTTGACACGGGAGAGCCTGCGCCGATGGTGATCGATATGCCGTTACCGGGAGGGAGAGAGCCGCTGACCGGCACTGCATATACGCCGATATCGACGATCATGTTCTTTACCGTTTCAAGCACGTCGTTGTATACGCTCACGTCATCCCTCCAATTTTGAATTAAATATCTTTTGCGCCAACGCCTGCCAATCCCGACCGCGTTCGGCGTGTGCCTTTTCGCACCACATCAGCGACGCATTCGGGTTTACTTCCTTTGACGGCGAACCGGTATAATACACGCGCTTTGCATATGGTGTATTCCATATGAGCAGTCCCTCACGCGGTATCGATGCCGACAGCGACGACGAACGAAGAGCGCCGGTGTCCTGACGAACATAATAGTTACAGTCGGTCAACGCCTGCTCGGCAAGTGGGACAAGCGTTTTTTTCCATGCGCCGTCCACTTTGAGCTTGATTTTCGGAATGTTTGTTGTTATCGTTACGGGCATTATACCATTTCCACCTCCCAATGATCGAGCATATTGTATTCATCCTCAACACGGTCGACGGCTTCGACGATATAAACTTCATCCTTGTGCACGACCTGCATTCGCTTGCCTGCGTCCTCGCTCTCGTGTTTGAGCCGCATCCAGTCCAGCTGCGGCGCAGTGTAGAGCGAATCGACAAACATAAGCGACCGCCGCGACGCATCGGTGTTCGCCGCCGTGACGACGGTGCCGGTCGATTCCTGCACGTTTACGCCCGTTACCGCATATTCACGCCACGTAGGATTTTGAAACGTGTCAACGCCGGTGCAAACGCGCAGTGTGATGCTGTGCCCGTAGAGGTGAGACGGCGGTTTTCTGCCCATATCAGTCACCTCCGAAGGTCGGTACGCTCGGATTGAGTAACCCGGAAACTTCAAGCAGCGTCATACTCTGTGCACACACAAGGCGGTTGCCGGTTTTGTTTTGCGCGCTTGCATACGCATTGTTTGAAACGCTTATGCGTCCGAGCGTGTAATCGCTTGACGATGCTCCGTCGTTTGCCGCTTCGATACCGTTATAGATCAGATACTCGATCTGAGCACAAACGGCGTTTCGGTATGCGGTCTGTACATCGTCGGGATAATTCGCTATGTTGTCCTCGGTTACGCGCCGCCGCGTGACAGTTTCGACCGCAGACAGCGCACGCGCCAGCACCCTCGGGAACAACGCTTCGGGCACGGGCGCGCCGATATATGTATCTGTGTAGTATGCGATATCAACTATCACGCGGTCATCCCTCCGTCTTTTTAGGCTTCTACGTTGGCGAGAATGCCGTCCTTGCGGTTTTCGAGTACGAATACGTCGTAGTAGTAACGCTCGTAATAGATGTACTTGCCCTTCGACTGAGCGGACGGCGGCGACATCATAGAGGTTTCGTAAACTACGGGAGCTGCCACAGCCATCGGATCGACAAACAGTATATTGATCTGCTTCGCGTCGCCTGCGGCAGTCCAGCCGTTGGTGAAATCATAAGAGGACATCATAAGATCTGCCGGAGTTTCGATGATTCTCACGCCGTCAAGACCGCCGATATTTCTGTCGATGTTGCGCTCGCCGCCGACGATATCGACAAAACGGGTGATGCCTGCCGCCTGCTTAAGCAGCTTGTAAGCGTCGGGGGTCATGTAAGCGCGGACGCGGTCACGTGCGATACGTGCGTTCTTGAGACGTGCGAGGTAATTGTCCCATGCGCCGAGGATGCTGTCGGAAGTAAGCACTTCGGTGTCGGTGGTTGCCGCCTCCGCGAGCTTCTGCGCCGCGTATGCGTCCATCTCCGGGATCTTCTGCATCTCGTTGAAAGTACGGGTAATGTTGGCAATGGTCGCCACGTCGTTGGTTTCGACGATGTCCATGGGGTCGACAATGGTGTCCCATTCACGGTCCATGGTCATGGTGACGTTCTGCCATTCGTTGTTGAAGTTGCGGTTGAATTCGCCGGTGATCATGTCACGGTTTACCGCACGTGCGCCGGAAACGACCATTGACGGAATCGCAACCGTTTTGCCGCTTACGGGCTTGTAGCGTTCGCCCATTTCGCCGCCGTAGATGTCGCCGAAATAGGAAAGATACGGGTACGCATTGGCAAGCTCCTTCGCGTACTGAGTAGCATAGTTAACGTTGGTCTGTACAAATGCCATTTAAATCATCCTTTCTTTTTGTTAAACCCCCAGTAATCGCCGAACGACGCGCTGCCCTTATCGCCGCCGGGCATTGAGCCGGCAGTGGGTGCGCCGAACTGCGGCTTATTGCCGGGTTCGCTTTGCTGCTGTGTCTGCTGTGAAGTGGTAAAATACTCCTCGTACTGCTCCGCTACACCTTTCATCTGCTCCGCATAGGGTGCATGCTTTTCCCCGTGGTCGAGCATCTTATACACGGTTTCGCGGAATTTCGGTTTGACAGATGCAAAATCTTCACCGCCGAGAGCCTTTGTCATTGCCAGCTCGTCGGCGATCTTCTTGTATTCCTCGGTGGTCTTCGGGTCAATCGGTGTCGGAGGCGGCAGTTTTTTCACTGCCTCGTCGATGTGCCCCTGCAGCTCGCTTTTTGGGATGTAATCGCCTAAAGCCCTGCCCGATTCAGACATCAGAAAATCGATTTGTTCATCCGTCAGCCCTTTTTCTTTGAGTGTTTCACGTTTGAAAATCGCCATATTTTTCCGTCTCCTTTTACCGCCCGTTGACGTTTGGGCGAATAACGCTGTTGTTGCCGCGGACAGCTCCGCGAATTTGTATAAGCAAGGGGTTAACCCTGTTTATCGTTTGTCTGCCGACGCTCCACACGCGCCGCCTTCTGCGACAGTCTGCGGTCAAATCCGTAAACCTGTATGCGGTTGGTGCGCTCGGAAACGCCGTGATTGATGCAGTATTCACGGTACCGCATACGCCGCTCGTTGAGCTTTAATGCCCACTTTTCAAACCCTTCCTTACTGCCTGCCGCGTCGTAAGCAAGCACACGTGTCTTTGCCTCGCGTATGCCGCGCTCGATCTCGCGCTGTTCCTGCATCCGCTCATATGCGGCGGAATTGCGTTCAAGCTCCGCTTTGTCGGGCTTGTCATACCGTGCGAGTGAATAGCCCGGTATAAACGTCTCGGGGAAGTGCCCGCAATTGATGCCGAATATCCCGGCAGGCTCTCCGTATGACGTATCGTATATGCTGATATAGTCATACACCTTCCCGTTTAAATCATGCACCTGTCCGCGGTCGCCGCGATTCCATGAGCAGATTTGCCCCTGATACGGCGCACAGAGCGGACGCGCGACGGCTTTTGACGAGATTTGAAACGTATAAACGCCGTATTCCTCGGCGCGTGTCTGCTGGGCTTTAATCGCCGTGTTGTGGATGGTAGTGCGTATATCCATAGACACATAGGCTTCGGGCGACCACTCGTGACCGCCGATATCGATGAACCCCGTCACGCCCTTTTCGGCAAGCCACCCGATCGTATCGCGTATAGCCCGCGTATAAGAAAACGCGCCCAAAACCGCTTCACCGGCTCCGGCGTTCATTATTTTCTGCACCTCTCCGAGCTTACGATCGAGCGATTCAAACGAATCGGTCTGCGTCAGCTCCTCAATGCGCCCTTCCTCCCACGACTTGTACACACGTTCGACAGCCTGTAAATACCGCGTTCGCGTCGAATCGAGCATTACGGTATTTACGAGGTTCGTGTCGTCTTCGGCCTGTGCGGCGAACATTTCGAGCACCTGAGCCATCGAAGGCGACGCACTGACAGCGCCGACGGGAGGACGCGCCGCCGCCGTCATTTGTGCATCAACCTCCGAAGCCGTTAAATCAAGTGCCGCCGCGAGAGCATCGCGGATATACTCGGACTTTCGCCCCGTACCTTCCGCGATGATGGCAGCCGATTCCTCGGTAAGCGCGCCCAGCTCGGACAATTTCTTTATCTGCCACGACCGTGCACTAAGTCCGCCGCCGTCCTTGAAATGCCGCGCTACGTTTATAATCAGCTGAGACGCAACACGCGCATACATATCGGCGAGCGGTTCGGACAATTCAAGCGTTTTTCGCTCATCCATCAATTACCCCCGAACGCCGCGAATCGGTCAACGTCAAGCGCGTTTATACGCGATTCCGCGGCAATACGTTTAAGCTCCGCGTCTGCCTGTTCCTCGGTCATGCCGAGCGTCGTTGTCATAACAGTGCGTTTGGATTTAAGCCCGTTACTGAGCAGCAGTATGTCGCGGTCTATCTGCGACGCTTTGTCCTCAATTACGCTGTCATCCCAATAAACACTGCACTCATAGCCGCTGTCAATATCGCCGCCGAACCACGACGCGACCTTTTCGCCCTCAAAGTCAAGGTCGTAAAGAACCGCTATGCGGAATATATTGCGAACCAGTGCACGTATCGCCGGTTCGATGCAGTTCTGACACGATTTTACTGTTTTGTACGTTTTGGAGTTTTCGGTAATAACTTCGGTCGCCGTTTTGATGCCGTTCTTTACGTCAAACGAAAACGTCGACGCAGAGAAGCCGAGCTGCAGGCACAACACCGCAAGAAACGCATTAAGTGCCGCGACGTGTTCCTCGACCCTCAGTTCAACCGAATTATCACTTATTTTAAGCTCGTTACGGTCGTCTGACGACAACGCTTCATACGTTTCGTCGGAAGCGTCGAAATAACGGAGCGACGTGCCTGTGTCCATGTCTACTACATGGCGTATCGCGCTTGCCGGCACGATGATCCGCTTCTTACCGAGCCGGAACTCACGCACAAAGCTGTCATAACAGATATCGAGCGCGTGAAGCGTTTCAAGCGCATTGCCGTAAACTGACACGCCGAGCGGCGAATTGTCGTCGAGGTTGTTGGCGATCGGTGTCCGCGCATACGAAAACAGCGGAGAATCAAGCCCCTCGATGATCGTTTCGGGTTCAAGTTCGGGGTATATTTCCGAAAGCGGATATCTGTAACCGAGTATGTCCTGCGGCTCGTTCTTTTTGTTGCACATGTCTGCGCGGTATAACTCGTTGATTATCGCGTACGACGTGCCGCGCTGTCTGTGCCATTCAAGCCGCGTAAAATAAAAACCGTCCTTTGCCTGCCGCGAAATAAACACGCCGTCAAAAACACGCGCGTTGTCCCACGACACCGGGACAAACTGGTCGGCCATCGCATAACCCAGCTTCACGCCCTTGTCGCTGTCGTGCCACACCTTAAGCGTAAGACCGCCGAGTGCGAGCATCTGTTCAATGCTCTCCTGCATCTTCACGCCGAAATTATTGCCTGAAAGCACACTGTCGATAAATCGCTGTGCCTTGTCTTCCGGCTCATTTTCGGTCGGTGTAAATTCGGTGAGATTTACATTAACGCGGCACTGCTCAGACCATATAAGCCCGGCAAGCTCGGCACACACAGCTTTTGAAAGGTTCATGCGGTACATCTGCCGTTTATTGCTCGGGTCCGCTACGGTCGGCGCGCCGATCATATGCCACTTATCGTAAAAGCCGCGGTAAAGCCGTTTCCAGATTAAAATACCGTCATTGTAAAATTCGCGAAACGGCGGTACGCCGTCAAGCTCGAATATGTCGCGGAACTCCCGCGCCGCCTTGGTATCCGCGCCCATCTTCATAAACACCCCTTTGACTTTATCTATAAATTTCATCGTGCAATTAAATCCTTGATATATCGTTCATACGCATATTCGGCAGCGTCGAGACTGTCGATGTTCGTCGTGCCGTTGTCGAGCCGCACGTCCTCGGTCTCGTACTTTGAATCCCACAGTGCCGAGCGGTATGCATCGATCGTACGTTCACACCTCCGCATGATTTTAAATCGGCCGGCGCCCATCAGACGCGCAGCACAGCGAATGCGGTCGTTGACTTCATGTTTCCGCGCATTGCCGATATTTACGCCGATATGGGCTTTTGCCGCCGCCGAACGAAGCCCACCAATGAGCGTTTGTTCCGCACTGTCACACCAAACGTCCGCCACGATCCAGCGATCCTGACACCGCCGTACAAATTCGACGAAACGTTCCTCGAGCTTTTCCGGGGTCAGCGCCGACTTTTCATAAAATTCGTCGAGCACCACGAGATCCTGCATACCGCGAGTAAAGCCGACGCATGAAAAAGCGTGCGCCGACGTGCCGCCGCCGAAGTCTACCCCGATGGTAACGCACATCACCGGCGGTGCTTCGTCGATGATGAACCGCTCCGCATCATCCGCAAACGCACGGTAAACAACGCCCTCGGCAGCCATCCACTGCCCGAGTATGTAGCGGTTATAATAAACAGTGCCGTCGTATTCGCGTTTAAGGTTATTGACAAACTCGGCCGGCAGAAACGGATTATCATCAATCGTGTAAGCCTGCGCATACACATCCGCGCCGCTGTCAATAAACTTTTTGAACCAGTGCGAAGGTCCTTCCGGGTTGCAAGTGCCGTCGAAAATGCTGTCGGGCTTATCCAGACGGCTTTTGAGCATCGTGAAAACTTCCTCGTTCCACGTCGTGACTTCATCGCCGTAGCAGTAAACAACCGATGCACCGCGAATACGGTTGACCTGCCGCACATTGTCCGCTCCGAGGCAGTAAACTTTTTCGCCGAACAACGTAGCCGTGTTATCGCTCCGAATCGGCGACACGAGCGAAGTACCCCAACGTTCCGTCAGAGGATCAATAATATTCCGCGTAAGTGTGCCTTTAGTCGCACCGAGAAGCAGCCGCAGCCCGGGCTTGCCGTGTGTCTGCCTCAGTCGATACGGAATGGTAAACGCGATATCCATAAACGTTTTTCCCGAACGTGTCGCGCCGGTTTTGACATTCCAACGGTGTGTGGCGTTGTTTATGTACTCGCACTGCATCGGGCTGAGCGTCATGCCTTGCTCGCCTCGCTCTTGATCGCACCGAGGATCGCATCGAGCTTTTCGGTGTCGCCGTCGTCCTGAACCTTGTCATTCCAGCCGAAGTTACAGCGCAGTGAAAATTCCGCGCCGCGCTGACCGTCACGGTCGTATAACCGCGATTCCGTGTAATCCTCGCACCGCAGTTTCGCTTTTGATATCGTGTCCAAAAATGCCTTGTTTTTGTGCTTGTAGTTGATCAGCGACTGACGCGAAGTAAAACCGAGATGCAGAGCAAGCCCGGACAATGTTACGGGTTTGTCGCCGCGTTCGATGAAATATTCGTCAATAGCCGCCTGCATCTCTGCCGCCGTTTTATATCGTGGCGTTCCTGCCATTCCTGCACCTCCTCAAAAATAGAAACAGCAGAGGACGGTTTCCGCTCTCTGCTATTCTTTCATGATACTATTATAACACATATCGATCGAACAGAACGAACAAGTTTATCAATCCAAAAAATAAAAAGCTTTTGCAAAAGCACTTGACAAACAATAAAAAACATGATACAATAAACCCATAACGCAGAACCGTTGCCCCACAAACGTGGGGATGAACCGATAACACTTATGTGTTTACTGCTTTGGTTCTGCAACAGCCCCACAAACGTGGGGACGAAACAAAAACCCCGACGCGAATCGGGGCTTTTTCTTTGTCATAAACGTCACCGGTGCAATCAAGCTGTGCGGGCGTTATTATCATTTTCCGATTTTAAATATCTGTTATGCGCCATACGTACACTGTCAGCCGTATTATTGCCGCCGATAACCTCCGCCACCGCCTGCCAGCTTTTGCCGTCAACGTACCGCGCCCGGATGATCTGCCGAATAAAGCTGTCATCAATGTCAGCTATATATCGCATCAGCCGATTGTATTCAACCACAGCAAGCCGCTGTGTGTTCTGGATGACCTGCCGCGAATCAGCAATAGCCGCCGCGATAGCTGTTTTATCGGAAATAGTCCCGGCGTGCGGCAGTCCGGAAATGGTCGATGTAGTAGAGGTTGCCGCGGCTTCGAGCTGCGCCAGCCGTGCACATTCGCGGTCAATCTCGCGGTTGAGGTAATAAAGTTGTGACAATTCGCGTTTGGTCATTGTTTCACCCTTTCTTGTGGTTGCGGTTACATCCTTTTCCCGTGCCGCCACGGCCGCGTGGCATTGTACGCGCATTTGCGATCGATGATAGCGTCGAGGTCGATGTTGCACAGCTCAGCACGTGCGTAAATGCATATCACTGCCGTAAGCAACTCAATAGCATTATGCTCGGATTTATTGGCTCGATATTCCGACACGAAACCGTGAAGCATAGCAGAGAATTCCGCAAAACTCAGATTGGGTTCATCTACTACCGCTTGGCGTATATCGCTACAGTACTCGATAAATTCACTTTCATCGGAGTGCAATTCAGCTTCCATCGCGCCGAACAGATCACCGATACGTATCACCACATCCGCAAGCTCGACCCACACTCCCTCGGGTTTACCGTCCACGACGTACTCATCCGGCTCACCGTTGCGCCATGCGGAGAACGCCTCGGATATTTCCTCGTGAATCAGTGCGCAGTATTCGCCGAATGTCGGCTCGCTGCCCGGCTTCCAGAATCCGTGGGCGACGGCGTTTGCGTGAATCGCGGCTATTTTTTCGTTAGTCAGCATTATTTTCCCTCGCTTTCAATGCGGCTTCGGCGGCGTCACGGGTGAGGAATACGGTTTTGCCAAACACAAATGTTTTATTGAAATCCTTGTGATTCCTTAATAACACTTTAACGCTTCGTGATGTCACGCCGACCATTTGCGCTTTGCCTTCGATGATTGCAATAGGTTTACCTCCGTACTTTTCAATCGCCCACAACGTCTGTCCAGTCTTAACGGGTAACACGATTGCATCCACCGTGGGCGCATTGTCGATATCCTCGGCCGCCACACCGTAAACCGGCACAGCGTCACCGTACTCGTCGTTAAACTCGGCGAGTTTCCTTATTTCGAGCTTGTCTGCGTCAATCAGTCGCATTGCTC
>JAZNRA010000014.1:0-4597 GCA_045590415.1 Acutalibacteraceae bacterium
CCCGCTGTGATCGGGCGATCACAGCGGGCTTTCCGAGTGAGTCAACGACTCAGCAGCCGCAGTCGCAGCCGCAGTCGTTATTGTCGATGAGCAGCAGGATGACGATGATGAATAAAAGCCACGTGCAGTTGACGTCACCGCAGAATAAGTTTCTCAGACACATACTAAAAATCCTCCCTCAAATTTGAGATCAGCAGCCGCAGCCGCAACCGTTGTTGCGATCATTGTAGCAGCCGTTGTTGCAGCCGTTGTAGCAATCGTTGCTGCAGTCGCTGTTGTCGATGAGCAACAGAATCACGATGATGAAGAGCAGCCAGGAGCAATTCGCCTCACCACAGAAGAGATTACGCAGACACATATTCGGATATCCCCCTTTCTGTCAAACCGCAGGCGGGACGCCTGCTTTCACTTCATCCTATGCTACCAAAGCGGAGTGGTGATGAAAACTTGAAAAAACTTGATTTCGTGAGAAAACGAGAGCAAAACGGCGCTAAACTCCGAAAATGACAAAAAGACAAACAAGTTTGACTTTATTTGACTTTGACTTTATTTGACTTTCATTGTATACTCGTGACAAAAGGAAGTGATCCTATGCGTATCAGCGATGCGATAACCGCCTATATTATGAGTATGATGGAGCAGGCGGAGGACGGCGCGGCGGAACTGCGCCGCAACGAATTGGCAGAACAGCTCGGCTGCGTACCGAGTCAGATCACCTACGTGCTGACCTCGCGGTTTACCCCGCAGCAGGGGTACGTGGTGGAAAGCAGGCGCGGCGGCGGGGGGTACATCCGTATCCGTCGGGTAGCACCGCAACGCGAGGCAACGCCGCTGATGCATATCGTCAACTCCATCGGGGATGAACTCGTTCCCGCGGCGGCGGAGGCGATTTTGCAAAGCATGGTGTATCAGGGCTTTTTGAGCAAGCAGGCGGCGGGCGTGATGGCGGCGGCGCTGTCCGACCGCGCGTATCGTGACGTACCGGTGGAGATCCGCGACCGCGTGCGGGCATCGCTCTTAAAGCACATGTTAGCGGCATATATCTAAAGGAGGTAACGAGATGTTGTGTGAACATTGCGGGAAATACCCCGCGACGACCCATATTACCAAAACCGTTAACGGTAAAACCACCCAGTGGAATCTGTGTGCGCACTGCGCCGCGGAGCAGGGAGTCAATACCGCGTTCGGGGGCTTGGGCTTTGACCTGAACGATTTTTGGGGCTCCTTGTTTTTAGAGCCCGCCAAGCGCGCACCGGAGGATACCGTGCGCTGCGAGGATTGCGGGCGCAGCTTTAAGGAGATCGCCGAGATGGGCAGACCCGGTTGCCCCTCTTGTTACCGCACGTTTTACGACCGTCTGTTGCCGTCCATCCAACGCATCCACGGCAAGACCCAACACACGGGTAAGGTGGCGGAAAAGGCAGACGAAACGGTCAAAAAAGAGCACGAGCTCAAGGCGTTGCGTGAGCAGCTTGCCGCGCATATTGCGAATCAGGAATACGAGCAGTGCGCCGCACTGCGTGATCGGATCCGCGAATTAGAGGAGGGGGATGCGAAATGACCGCCAAATGGTATCAGCAAAGCGGCACCGACGGTGACGTCGTCGTCAGCACCCGCGTCCGTTTTGCCCGCAACTTAAACCACCTGCCTTTCCCTGCCGGCATGACCGCCGAACAGCGGGAAGAGGTGATCGGGCAGATTTTCGAGGCGTTCCCGCAAGACGGTAGCGGTGCTTTTCAGTGTATCCGCATGACGGAATTATCCGAATGGGATGCGCTCTCCATGGTGGAACGGCACCTTATCAGCCCGCATTTCACCGCACATCCCGAGGGCGAGGCACTTTTGCTTTCTCCCGACGAAAGCGTCAGCGTGATGATCGGCGAGGAGGACCACGTCCGTATTCAAGCGATGCACGCGGGGCTGGCGCTGGACGAAGCGTTCACGGCGGCAAACTGCTGGGACGATTTTCTGGACACGCGCCTGCACTTCGCGTTTGACGACCGTCTGGGGTATCTCACGCAATGTCCTACCAATCTCGGTACGGGCATGCGCGCCTCCGTGATGCTGCACCTGCCGGCGCTCCAGGAAAAAGGCGTCATTCAACAGCTTGCCAACACCGTTTCCAAATTAGGGCTCACCATCCGCGGCATGTACGGCGAGGGCAGTCGGTCGGAGGGCGCGATGTATCAGCTCTCGAATCAGGTCACGCTCGGCATCACCGAGCAGGAAGCCATCGAGAACCTGAAAAGCATCGTCGCGCAGATCGTCAAGGAAGAACGCGGCTACCGTGAGCAACTGCGCGAGAGCCCCGCGCTGGAAGACCGTGTCTACCGTTCGCTCGGCATTTTGCAGAACGCGCGGCTGTTATCGGGCAAAGAATTCATGTCCTTGATCTCCCACGTGCGCATGGGCGCCGCGATGGGGATCCTTACGTCGGTCGATTTAAACGGCATCAGCCATTTGATGGTGGATGCCCAGCCCGCCGCTCTCATGCAGCAGGCAGGGCGCGAGCTTGATCCCGCCGAACGCGACCGCCGCCGCGCGGCACTCGTTCGCGAAAGATTACAATAAGGAGTGATCGTATGTATCGCTTTAAAGGATTTACCGAAAAAGCCAATATGGCGCTGAATCTCGCCATCGAGTCGGCGCAGCAGTTAGGGCACACCTACATCGGCACCGAGCATATCGTGTTAGGCCTTTTGATGGAGGGGACGGGCGTTGCCGGCACCCTGCTCGGTGCGCACGGCATTACCGCCGCCGCGTATCGGGAAAAGATCACGGAAAGTGAAAACGGCGGACAGCCGACTCGATTAAGCCCCCATGATTTTACCCCCCGCACCAAAAAAGCCATGGAACTGTCGGTAGCGGAGGCGACTTCCGGAGGACAGGGATACGTGGGTACCGAGCACATTCTGCTTGCCGTGTTGCGGGACGAAAGCAGTGTGGCGGTGCGCTTGCTCACCACGCTCGGCGTGCGCGCAGGGGAACTGACCGATGAACTGCTGGAAACGCTCGCGGGTGCGTCACCGCAAAGCGCGGGCGCCGCTCCCGCCGGCTCCAAAAAAGCGGGCGGCAAGAGCAAAACGCCGGTGCTCGACCAGTTCGGTCGCGATCTCACCGAAATGGCGCGCGCGGGGAAACTCGATCCCGTCATCGGCAGAGCAGAGGAGATCCAGCGCGTGGTGCAGATCCTCTCCCGCCGCACCAAAAACAACCCGTGCCTCATCGGTGAGCCGGGCGTCGGCAAGACCGCCGTGGCAGAGGGACTTGCCCAGCGCATCGTCGCGGAGGAAGTTCCCGAAACCCTGCGCGGCAAACGCGTGGTGACGCTCGATCTCACCGGCATGGTCGCGGGCACCAAATACCGCGGCGATTTTGAGGAACGCATCAAAAACGCTTTGGAAGAAGTCGCCAAAGCCAAAGACGTGGTCCTGTTCATCGACGAGATCCACACCATTATCGGCGCGGGTGCCGCCGAGGGCGCGGTGGACGCGGCGAACATCTTAAAGCCGTCGCTCGCGCGCGGCGAGATTCAGGTCATCGGTGCCACCACCTTGGAAGAATACCGCAAATATATCGAAAAGGACGCGGCACTCGAGCGCCGCTTCCAGCCCATCACGGTGGGCGAGCCGTCGAATGAAGAAACCGTCGAGATATTGAAGGGACTCCGCGACAAATACGAAGCCCACCACAAGGTCAAGATCACCGATGCCGCGATCGTCGCGTCGGTACAGCTGTCCACGCGCTATATTTCCGATCGGTATTTGCCCGACAAAGCGATCGACCTCATTGTCGAGGCGGCATCCCGCGTGCGCCTGCGCGCGTACCCCGCCCCCACCGACGTGCGGCAATTAGAGGAAGAAGTCAAACGCCTCTCGGCAGAGAAAAAAGCCGCCGTCAACGAGCAGGATTTCGAGCGCGCGGCACAGCTCCGTGATGAAGAAAAGAAGGTCACCGAGCAGTTAGAAGAACAGCGTGCGCAGTGGCAGGAGAAAAACGCGGGTATCACGGGCGAAGTCACCCCCGAGGATATTGCACAGATCGTGTCCGGCTGGACGGGTGTGCCGGTATCGCAATTAACCGAAGCCGAGGGGCAGCGTCTGCTCCGCTTGGAGGAAGTGCTTCACGAGCGCATCGTCGGTCAGGACGAGGCGGTCACCGCGGTCGCCAAAGCCATTCGCCGCGGTCGCGTGGGGCTCAAAGATCCCCGCCGCCCGATCGGCTCGTTCATCTTCTTAGGTCCCACGGGCGTCGGTAAAACGGAACTGTGCAAAACGCTCGCCGAAGCGATGTTCGGTGATGAAAACGCCATGATCCGTTTGGATATGTCCGAGTATATGGAAAAACACACCGTTTCGCGTCTGGTCGGCTCGCCTCCCGGCTACGTCGGGTACGACGAGGGCGGTCAGCTCACCGAAAAGATCCGCCGCAAACCGTACTCGGTGGTGCTGTTTGACGAGATCGAAAAAGCGCATCCCGACGTGTTCAATATGCTCTTACAGATCTTGGAGGACGGCATCCTCACCGACTCGCAAGGACGGCGCGTGGATTTCAAAAACACCGTCATCATCATGACCTCCAACGTCGGCGCACGCTT
>JAZNRA010000015.1:0-23744 GCA_045590415.1 Acutalibacteraceae bacterium
TTTGTTGATAATACTATTTGTTGGGAGCAAATTCCTATCATTATTAGAGGTTCAGGTTATATTCCTGGCAAAGACAGAATTCCGATTTATAAATTTGATAATAATAAATTTTTGAATACTATATTTGTTCTTAAAGGTGTCCCGCTTGGCGACGAGGGATTAGACAATGGTATTTTTAGAAGCTCAAAAAAGTATGATGAGAATTATGTTAATTGTATAACTTATAAGAAATTTAAAGAAATGTGAGATAATCCTCGGTTTTCAGGCACATTTCATTCGTGTCATTAAGTTCAAAACTCCCAAAAAATAAAGGGACTGTTTCGGCAGTCCCTTTGTTTTTTGGTTTAATTGTAAACGCTTGAACGATACGGTCCAAGTACCGTTTGTTATTTACCGATTATCACGTTGTTTACGCTGATGGAATCGGGTAATTCCTTGTCGGTAATGATGGTGTTGATATCCGCTGTGTTACAGACGGTGAAAGGGAACACGTTGCCAATTTTGTTGCTGTCAACGATCAGACATGTTTTTGCTGAATTGCGCAGCATGGTTTTATGAATGTTGTCTTCGGTGGAAGAAACGGTCACCCTGCCATCGAATCCAACCCCTCTCGCGGAAAAGAACATAATGTCCGCGTTAATACCGCTAATCATATTTCTGGCAAACTCCCCAACGTACGAGTTGGAATGATGTAGAAATTTGCCGCCTGTACTATAAACGATAATATCGGTTTCCGAAAGCATTTTCGGTACATCCGGGCTGTTCGTAATCACTGTTAAATGGTTATGCATTTTCAAATGCGGTACGAGATACTCCGTGGTGGTGGATGACGCTAAAAAAACGGTCATATTATCCTGTAAAAGCTTTGCCGCAGAATGGCAGAGCTTTTTCTTTATTTCCGCATTTTCATTGCGACGAATCGTAATCGGAACTTCGGAACTGTACGTATCAAAAATCACGGCACCGCCGAACGTTTTGCGAATTTTCAGTTCCTTATCAAGCATGTTTAAATCGCGTCGTATGGTTGCTTCACTGTAGTTGAGCAATTTCGCCAGTTTTGCTACGGAACAGCTTTTTTCCTTTTTTAAGATCTCAAGTATCTTATCTCTACGTTCAATGTCGTACATGGTGAACTCCTTTTGCTCAAGTTTGATTGATTATGACTTAATTATACACAAAAAAATCTTATTTTTCAACCATTTGAACAAATATTGAAAGTTGGTAAAGAGTTAAGTAGTATTTAGTTAAGCAATTAAACAGGGAAGGTGCCTATCATTTTAACATTCGGGAGAGAGTTATGAAAAGAGTAGCAGAGAGATTTCAAGAAAAGAATTTCGATTTGGTGGTTGTCGGTGGCGGTATGTCCGGACTGTGCGCGGCACTCGAAGCGGCGCGCAACGGCGTGAACGTAGCGCTTGTTCATGCAAGACCGGTACTCGGCGGTAACGCTTCCAGTGAAGTGAGAGTACATATTTCCGGTGCGGATCATAGTCTTGAGAAAGCCGACTATGCCGAAAGCGGTATTTTATACGAACTGATGCTGGAAAATAAGGCGCGGAACGACAACTTCAGTTATTCTACTTGGGATTTGATTTTATTTGAAGCTGCTAAAAAGCAGGAAAATCTGACCGTTTACTATAACACAGTCATGTATGACTGTGAAACGGATGAGGATAAAATCACGGCCATTTTCTGCGTTCAGGAAACCACGGAAATGCGCTATCGGTTTACGGCACCGCTGTTTGTTGATGCAACGGGAAACGGAACGCTTGGGTATTATGCGGGGGCTGAATTCAGACAGGGCAGCGAATCGAAAGCGCAAACGGGTGAGCTTGATGCGCCTGAAACTGAAAATAACGAGCGTATGGGAAATACCATTTTCTTCAGAGCGCGAAATATGGGGCATCCGGTGAAATTTACACCGCCGTATTTTGCCAAAAAGTTTACCGAAGAAGATTTGCGCCACAGAATGCATTGCGCTACACACAAAGTGGACTATTCCGGTTGTTTGGATCCCGCCAAGAATGAGCAAACCGGTGGTGTTTCCAGCAGAGGAATCGAATACGGACATTTCTGGATCGAACTGATGGGCGATACCGACGACATTATTACCGATTACGAAAACATCCGCGACGATTTGGTGGCGAGTCTTTACGGTGTGTGGGACCACGTGAAAAACGGCGGCGACCACGGTGCTGAAAACTACGCCTTGGAATGGGTCGGCATGTTGCCCGGTACCCGTGAGTCAAGACGGCTGGTCGGCGATTATTTGCTGGATGAAACCGACATTTTGAACAACCGCATTTTCGACGATGCGGTATGCTACGGCGGTTGGAGTGTCGATTTGCACACAGCGCACGGTCTGCTCGACTTGCATCGTCATCCCTCAGGCGATTGCCGTTTTTTTGACGGTGTATACACCATTCCGTACCGTTCCTATTATTCCAAAAACATCAACAACCTCTTTATGGCAGGCCGAAATATCAGCGCCACGAAACTGGGAATGTGCAGTACCAGAATTATCGGTTGCTGTGCGATCGGCGGTCAGACCGTTGGTGCGGCAGCGGCTCTTTGCAAGAAATACAACTGCGATCCGCGTGAACTGATGCCGCATATTTCAGAACTTCAGCAACTGATTCTTAAAGATGACGGTTTCTTGCCCGGTTATAAAAATGAGGATATTAATGATTTGGCAAGGCAAGCAACCTTTACGGCAACGTCGTATAAAGCCGGCTCTGAACCGCAAAACGTTGTTGACGGTATCTCGCGCCGTTTGGGTGACGATACGCATGCTTGGGTGTCTGACGGTATTGGCAAAAATGGCGAGATCCTGACGATGGCCTTTGATTCGCCGACGGCAGTGCGCGAGTTGCGTGTAACCTTTGATTCGAATTTCAACTATCCCATTCGTGTGACGATGGCACCGAACCGCCAGAAACAACAGCGCCCCGGTGTACCCGAGGAGTTGGTGAAAGATTATACATTGCTCTTTAAAAACGGCGAAGACATCGTTCGCACGATCGACGTGCGGGATAACCACCAACGGCATAACGTACATCATTTTGAACCGACGGTGTGTGATAAGGTTGAACTGCAAATCACAGCCACCAATGGCGGTAAAGAGATTACGGTGTTTGAAGTAAGAGCGTACTGATATCGTCAGGTTTCATAGCTGTCGATATATCTTGTGGGCGATACACCCACCATCTTTTTGAACATATTGGAAAAGTAATATACGTTATCAAAGCCGCACTTCAACGCTATTTCGGAGACGCTGTATGTGGTCCCGATTAAAAGCTTTTTAGCTTTTTTCATACGTTCGCTTAAAATGAATTGTCCGATCGACATTTCAAATTCGCGACGGAATTTGAAGTTCAGTGTTGATGCATTGGTGTTAACGGCATGGCAAATGTCGCCGATAAGGAGTTTCTTGTCAAGGTTTTGCCGTATGTATTCCGTTGCATCGGAAACAAGGCGATCCGTGCAAAGTTTCTCCTCTAATACGAGGTAAGGGGCGTTGTGTTCGTAAAAAAGCTGGAATAAAATATCCATAAGCAAGTGTTCGCGATATCCTGCCGATAATCTGTCGTCGTGGTCGATGTATTTTTCTATTGCATCGATGCTTGACAAAAATCGTTCTTTATCCTTAACGGAAACCTTGCCGAACGGTATATCGAACGAATACGGACAACTGAAATCGCGACAAAACATCACGTAAACGAATTCGATGGGATTTAGTACGGCGCGGCGGAAATATAGATTGTCGGGGAGCAGGACACAATTTCCCGCGTGCAATTGCTGTGTCAATCCGTTAATTTCCATTACGAAATCGCCTTTTTTCAGATAAAAAAGCGCGTAAGTAGGCTGATAGCCGTCGGATTGCACGAATTGTTTTCGGCTTGATATCTTGGATTCTATAATTTTATAAGGAAATATCATAGTTTTTCTCCTGTTTATTGTTGTATTTTATAAATTTGATTTTAGCATATTGTATTGTTAAGGTCAATGAAAACAGTATAATTGGAGTATAAATCGAAAGGGGAATAACTATGAATCGTGTAACTTTAGATGTTCAAAGAGAATACGAATGTGATGTTCTTGTCTGCGGCGGAGGCGTGAGCGGGTTTGCAGCAGCCGTTTCTGCGGCGAGAAACGGTGCAAAAACTATCCTTATCGAGTCCGGCGGGTTTCTTGGCGGAACTGCAACGAAGGGGCTGGTAGCGCCGTTTATGACGTGCTACGATGCAGAGGGCAAAGAACGGATCATTAAGGGCTTGTATTTAGAACTTGAAAAACGCTTGCTTGAGTTAAATGGTGCCGTTTCGGCAGACCAATGTTTGGGCTCGAACAGTTACAATGGTTATCGTCCGATGGGGCATAAGGGTGTTATGCCGTTCGACGGGGAAATCATTAAAATCGTTTTTGAACAGATGTGTTTGGAAGCAGGGGTACAGCTGTTGTATCACACTACGTTAATCGGTTGTGAAACGCAGGGGAAGAACGTTTCCGTTGTGTATGCTTGCGACAGCAACGATATTATTTCAATCAAGGCATAAATGTTTATCGATACCACGGGTACCTCGGCACTTGCCTATAAGGCGGGCGCGGAAACGATGCGCGGTAACGAAGACGGTATTTTGCAAACAACGTCGATGTTCTTTACAATTTCGGGTGTGGACAAAGCGTATGTGGATGCCCATATGGAAAAAACGACGGAAAGACGCGAAAGATTTTATATGGATGCTATCGAACAAGGGAAGAAGGATGGTACTTTCCCTTGCGGAACGCCCACCATACGAATGTTTGAAAACCCCAACGGAACGTATAGTGTGAATATGGCGCAAATCGATGAGCAGGTCAATGAACTTGATAATGAAGTCATTACGCAGTGTGAGATAAGTCAGCGCTTACAGATTCAGCAGATAATCAAATTTATGCGTAACAATATTCCCGGTCTTGAAAACGTGGAACTAGTAGCGACTGCTTCGGATCTTGGCGTCAGAGAGAGTCGCCGTATGGTCGGTAAAACGATTTTCTGTTTGGAGGATATTCAACAATCCAAAAAATTTGATGATCGCATTGCGGTTTGCGCCAATTCCATCGATATCCATCAAAAGGATAGAGTGAACTACACAACCCACACGAGAAGCAACTACTACATTCCGCTTTCGTGTTTGATTTCGAACAATATAGACAACTTGCTTACCGCCGGTAAAAGCCTTTCTGCCGACAGATACGCTTTCGCCGCCGTTCGCGTGATGCCGCCTTGCATTGCTATGGGCGAGGCTGTCGGCATCACGGCTGCTCTTGCGGCAAAGAAAAACATTGCGGCAGCAGACGTTCCTTGCAAAGAGGTTCAGGATATACTTGTTGCAAACGGGGCACATCTGGGATAAGCTGAGATACACAGAGGAACAAGGTTATGCAGTTTCTGAAAACCTTATTACCAATAAACTATGGAGGGAATTCAATGAACTTGGAGTTTAATCCTAATGAAGTTTGTGCCTGTGGAAAGGTACATAAAACGGATGTTGAAAACTGCGTGATCGAAGAGGGTGCGGTTAATCGCATTCCGGAGTATGCCGCAAAATTCAATGCGAAAAAGGCGTTTATCGTGGCCGATGTCAACACGTTCCCTCTCGCGGGCGAGAAGATCGTGAACATGCTCGAAGAAAACGGTGTTGATACTTCTCAATACATCTATCCGCAAAAACGCTTGGAACCCGACGAGCATGCCATGGGTTCTCTTGTGATGCATTTTGATGCCGCGTGTGATCTGATTATCGGTATCGGTTCCGGTGTCATTAACGATATTTGTAAAGTATTTGCTTATCAAACAAAACGTCCGTATATTATTGTTGCCACCGCGGCATACATGGACGGTTATGCTGCCAGAACCTCGACGATGCCTGTTGACAGGATCAAAACGACAATCCCCGCTAAAAGTCCGGACGTCATATTGGGTGATTTAGACATTTTAACGGGTGCGCCGAAACATATGGCGGCAGCAGGTCTTGGTGATATGCTGGCGAAGTATATCAGCATTTGCGAGTGGCGCTTATCACATCTTATTACCGGTGAATATTACTGTGAGCGTGTCGCGGAATTCACCAGACAATCCCGTGATGCGTGTGTTCAAAATGCCGAAGGGTTGATGAAGCAGGACAAAAACAGCATGAAACGTTTGTTTGAAGGATTGATCAACTGCGGTAAAGCGATAGACTATTCGGGCGTTTCCAGACCGGGCGGCGGCGATGAACACTATTTTTGCCAGATGTTAGACATGCGCGGCTTGGAATTCGGCACTCCCACCGCTTCGCACGGTGTGCAGTGCGCGCTCGGCACGTTGTACGCGATCAAATGCTATCAAGCGTTAAAGCACATTACACCCGACCGCGAGAAAGCGATCAAGTACGCGGAAAGCTTTGATTTCGAAGACTGGAGTCGACAACTGCGTGAATTTTTAGGAAAAGGTGCAGAGCCGATGATCGCACTTGAAGCAAAAGAGCAAAAATACAGTGCCGAAAAGCACAAAATCAGACTCAACGTTATTCTTGAAAATTGGGATACGATCCTGAAGATCATTGATGAAGAACTACCGTCTGTTGATGAGTTTGAAAGCATTTTGAAGGTTATTGGGTTGCCGACAAGCATAGAGGAAATTGGGGTGGAGAAAGAACTCTTGCCCATGATTATCAAGTCTACCAAGGATATACGCGATAAATACGTTTTGCCGAGACTTTTGTGGGATTTGGGTGTTCTCGAAGAAGTTTGTTCAAGTTTATAACCATCCATCAAACGTATTTCATTTGATAAAAGATCGTGCTATAATTTTGAAAGAGGGAAGTGTTTGTATGCGCATCGGTATCAATTCAGCCGTCTCAAGTGTATCGGGATATTGCAGAGGTTACGTAAAACATTTTGGTGAGGATACCTATAAAAAGATGAAGGAATTTGGTTTTTCCTGCGTCGACAATGGTGTTTTAACGGTAGATCCTGCCTTTTACAAAGCAGATGCCGAAACACAACAGCGTCTGCTTTTGCGTGAAAAAGCATTGGCGGATGAGGCGGGTATTTGCATTCATCAAGAACATGGTCCCGTTCTGTCTTCAGCTCACGCGGTTCCCGAGGAAGAAATTGCCGAGTTTTTGGAAAAAATGAAAGTAGCCATCGAGTCGTGCACGATACTTGGATGCGAATACTTGGTTCTACATCCGTTGATGGTAAACGGTTGGAGTGACAGAGGAACTGTCATCGCCAAAGATACCATTGAAAAAAATATCAATCACCTGCGGACGCTCGGTGACTATGCGAAACAGTATGGAATCACGCTTTGCCTTGAAAATCTGCCGTGTGTCGGTTTTTGTATCAGCACACCGGAAGACGTTTTGTCGGTAGTAAAAGCGGTAGATCATGATAACGTCAAGATTTGTATCGATACGGGACACATTACGGCATTTTCTTCGCAGTTAAAAGTTGGTGAGGAAATCAGAAAATGCGGTGATTTGATTAAAGTGCTTCACGTGCACGATAATCATGGCCGTGCCGATCAGCATAATTTCCCCGGCATGGGCATGATCGACTGGACGGACGTCATGGCTGCGTTGCGCGAAATTGGCTTTGACGGTGTTTTCTCGTTGGAAGTCGTTCATCCTGACAGATTCTCAAAACCGATTTTCGAACATGCCTGCCGTCTTTCCTTTGAGATGGCAAACGAAATTGCCAACGGAGTATAAGGATAATTGCTGCGGGCGACCTTATGTTCTTGAATGCGAACGTGAAGGTAACAAACGGTTGATAAAAAAGCACATGTGCAGGCATGTGCTTTTTTCGTTTTATATTGCAAAGGCGATGGAATTATGCTTTAATAATAACAAGTGCAGATCGTACACTCAACAAATCTCTCTTGGGAGGAAACATCATGAAAAACGTATTGAAACTTGAAGAGCTTTCCGTGGAACAAAAGCTTGGATTGGCGACGATTTCGTTCAATTGGAAAGCTTCGATCAAGCCGGAGAACATGGCGTATTTGGCGGAGCTCGTCAAAAACCGTGCGCTCGGCGGTGTTTGGATGACGCCGCTCCACGGCGAAAACACTCCCTACATCAATCATCTCAAAGAGCTGGCGGACTACCCGCTTTTAGTGTTTACTGATGCTGAGCGGGGGCTTGGTGAGTACTCCATTGGCGGACATAACACGATCGGCGTTACCGACAACGAAGAGCTTGCCTACACGTTTGGTAAGATCACGGCAGCCAGAGCGTCGGAGATGGGCTATAACGTGGTGTGTAATCCCATTTTGGATATGAGCAACACCAACTGTTCCGCCGGCGGCACCATGCGGGCATACGGGGCGGATAAGTACCGTGTGACGACGCTTGCCGCTGCGGAGGCACAGGGTATGCACGACGGCGGCTGTTTGACGATCGGCAAACATTACCCCGGCAGGAGCAAGGTTGACACAACACTGATTGATTCTCACATGGGCGAAAGAACCTCTGTTGCAACCAAAGAAGATTTACTTGACTACGCGCTGTATCCGTATATGGAGCTGGATAAAAAGGGCTTACTTGATGGTGTGATGCTGGGACATCCCCGTTTGGTGAATATTGATCCTGATTTTCCGGTCAGTCTTTCCAAGCACGGCATTAAGGTGTTGCGTGAGCAGGGCTTTGAGGGGCTTGCCATAACCGATTCGTTGACCATGATGGGCGTTGTGGCAAAATACGGTCATAAGAACAGTGTCGGTTATTCGGTTGGAAATGCGAGTGCGATGGCGCTTCCGTGGCAGGAAGATCATTCCAAAGTCATGCAATGGATGCGTGAGTGCTACGACGAGGGGATCATTACGGACGAGGCGTTGGATGCGACCGTAAGGGACGTTATCGCCATGCAAGAGAAAGTGTTGTCGCTGCCGCAAGGCGTGAAGCCGACCGAGGAAGAGTTCAACAAATTCCATCGCCTTAATACGGATTCCGTGTGTGCACGCGTTGACGACGGACTGACGACCGCGCTTGATAAAAACGGCAAGTACTATTTTGCGGTGCTGACCGAGGTCGGCAAACAAGAAGCTACCAGTGTGGAGACTTTCAAGGGCCAATGGTATAATCCGGTGGCAATTAAAGAGCGCTTGGAAAAAGAATTCCCGAATGCAAAGGCAGGCCTTCTCAGCGAATTCCCGGTTTCAAGTGAGATTCAGAAATTCCTGGACGAGTCGCTGGACCGTGAAACGGTGTTTGTTACGTTCTGTATCAGCCAGGCATACGTCGGCGTGGAAAAATTCACACCGCGCATCACCTCGTTGATAGACGCGATGCAAACATCAAATCGCGTTTCAACGGTGGTGCATTTTGGCAATCCGTTCCTGCTCGAAGATTTACCGCATATTCCGCGTATACTTGTGGGTACAATCTCGACAAAGGGCGTGGATGCCACACTTGACGTGCTGACAGGCAAGTATCCTGCCAAGGGCGTTATGACCTACGACGTTAAACTTTCGTAAAGAACAAAAAACGGCGGCGAGAGTGATCCCTCGCCGCCGTTTTTTTTGTTGCGTGAATTGCGGTGAACCTCTTGCAAAACGAGGGATGCTGTGGTATAAGTATCATGAAGAAAGCCCATTTACGGTAAGGGGGTATCGTCGTGAAGGAATTAAAAGCGCTGACGTTGGAAGAATTGTCGCTCGAACAAAAGCTTGGTCTTGCGACCATTTCGTTTACTTGGGACGGCGCTACCAGTCCCGAGAACATGGAGTATTTGGCGGAACTGATTAAGAACCGCGCGCTCGGCGGCATTTGGATGGCTCCGCGTGCGGGAGAAAACGATCCGTATTTGAAACGACTCAAAGAGTTGGCGGATTATCCGCTGTTGGTGTTCACCGATGCGGAAGCGGGACTCGGTGAGTATACCATCGGCCGCCACAATGCGATCGGCATCACGGACGACGAAGAGCTTGCCTATACCTTCGGCAAGGTAACGGCGGCGCATGCGGCGGCAAGAGGATACAATGTCGTGTGCAATCCGGTGCTGGATATGACGTCGACCACTTGTGTTTGCGGCGGCAACGCGCGTGCCTACGGGTCGGATCCGCATCGCGTGGCGGCACTTGCCGGTGCAGAGGCACAGGGTATGCATGACGGTGGCGTATTGACGATCGGCAAGCATTATCCCGGAAAAGCGGCGCCGAAAGACGGCGCAAAACCGGAACTGATCGATTCTCATATGGCAGAAACGGCTTCTACCGCGACCGCAGAAGATCTGCTGGATTATAGCTTGAAACCGTATATGGAATTGGATAAAAAAGGTCTGCTCGACGGTGTTATGCTGGCGCATTCGCGTTTTGTTAATATCGACCCCGATTTCCCGATCAGCTTGTCAAAACACGGCATCAAGGTCCTGCGCGAGCAGGGCTTTGAAGGCCTTGCTATGACTGATGCGCTGAACATGATGGGCGTCGTTGCCAAGTTCGGCCGAAAGAACAGCATCGGCTACGCCGTCGGTAACGCGAGCGCGATGGCGTTGCCGTTCCACGGTAATCACAAGCAGGTGATCGATTGGCTGCGTGAGTGCTACGACGAAGGCATCGTCACCGACGAGGCGCTGGACGAAGCAGTCAAGCATGTTCTCGCGATGCAACACAAAGTGCTGTCGTTGCCGACGGGTGTTACACCCACCGAAGAGGATTTGCAAAACTTTCATCGCATCAACACGGATTCCGTGTTTGCTAAAACCGATGACGGGGTATCGGTGGGCTTAGACCGCAACGGCAAGTATCATTTTGCGGTGTTGACCGAAGCAGGGCTGCAGGGAGAGGTACACGTGGATACGTTCAAAGGTCAGTGGTACAATCCCGTGCAGATCAAAGAGCGTTTGCTCGAACTGTTTCCGAATGCAGAGGTTACGTTGCTCAGCGAGTTTCCGACTTCTCGTGAGATCGCAAACTTCCTCAGCGATTCGCTGGATCAGGAAACGGTATTTATTACGTTCTGCATTAGTCAGGCATACGTCGGTGAGGAGAAATTCACACCTCGTATCACATCGTTGATGAAAGCCATGCAGGTGTCAAACCGCATTTCGACGGTGGTGCATTTCGGCAATCCGTTCCTGCTCGAGGATCTGCCGCACATCCCGCGTGTGTTGGTGGGTACGATCTCGACAAAGGGCGTGGAAGCAGGACTTCAAGTGTTGGCGGGTGAATATCCTGCCAAAGGCGTTATGACGTACGATGTGAAACTGAAATAAAAATGAAAGGCGGCGGTGAGTTTGAACTCCCCCCCGTCTGTTATTTTTGGGGTTGTGTTCCAAAACGATCAAACCGATTGTCACCAACAGGATGCCGAGGATGCCGAGCGGTCCCATGTATTCCGTGAAGACAAGGGTGCCGACCACGGCGGCGACGACGGGTTCGGCGATGCACAGTACCGCTGCTTTGCCGGCAGCGGTCTTGGACAAGCCGTAGGTGTAGAGCATGTACGGAAGGACCGTTTCGAATACCGCGATACTCAATGACCACAACGTATTGGTGGGGGTCGCCATCAACGCGAGAAGCGAGGGGAGATCACATATCGGCAGTATACCGATGACGGCGAACAAAAACGTGTAAAAGGTGATGGTCATCGTGTGATAGCGTCCTGCGGCAATCTTGCCGAAGATGCTGTACAGCGCATAGCCAAAGCCGGACAGTACGCCGAATACCAGCCCGAGTTTGGTGAGGGTGAGTGTCGGAGAGATGGATACAAAGACACAGCCCGCAAACGTGATCATCAAGGCGAGAACGCGCTCGACGGTGAACCTTTCTTTTGAAGATCGGCACGGACAAAAACAGCACCCAGAACGGCGAGGTGTACATCAAAATACAGGCAACCGACACGGAATTCTCAACAAGGGAGTTCATATAGCAGACGTTAAAGAATAAAAAACTGCAGACACCCGAGCCGAAAAACATCCAGAGATCGCGCAGTCGAATGCGAAACAGTTTCGGATCTTTTATCAGGAGAACGACGGCTAAGAGCAGCGCCGTAAACAAGGCGCGTACCGCTACCGTCTGCGTGGGGGTGAAGCCGTGTGCGGTCATACTGCGTGAAAAGATGCTGATACAGCCCCACAGTACGGCGGCAAGCAGAATGGCGGCTTCGCCGAGACGTGTTTTGATTCGGTTCATACAAAACGTCCTTTGTAAACACAAGCGGCAGTGAGCAACTACTCACTGCCGCTGTTTGCTTATTCTTCGATCGGTGCGGCTTCTACCGCTTCGCCGTCGTCCTCCAACATGCTGCGGAGAGCGGCAACGTACGGATCATCACTGGAAGCGTGGGTGTTCACGACGTCAACGTCGTTGTACACCGGCATACCCGTACCGGCGGGAATCAGCTTACCGATGATAACGTTTTCCTTAAGACCTAAGAGCGGATCAACCTTACCCTTGATAGCGGCGTCGGTCAACACGCGAGTGGTTTCCTGGAAGGAAGCGGCAGACAAGAACGAATCGGTCGCCAAGGAAGCTTTGGTAATACCAAGCAGAACCGGCGAGCAGACTGCTTCTTTCAAGTGAACGTCACCGGCTTCGATACGAGCGCGAACGCGGGCGTTCTCTTGGTCAAACTGGCTACGATCGATCATAGCACCGGATAACAGATAGGTGTCACCGGCATCGTCAACCTTCACCTTGCGCATCATCTGACGGACGATGACTTCAACGTGTTTGTCGTTGATGTCAACACCCTGCATACGGTAAGTGCGCTGTACTTCCTGAATAAGGTAGTTCTGCACCGCTTCGGCACCGCTGACAGCCAAAATGTCGTGCGGGTTGATGGAGCCCTCGGTCAGGCGGTCGCCTTTTTTGACAACGTCGCCGTCTTGCACGCGGATACGGGAACCGAACGAGATAGCGTAACTGCGCTCGTCGGGATTTTCGGCATCCTGCGAGGTGACGTATACCACGCGCTTTTTCTTTTCCTCGCCAAGACGGACAACACCGTCGATTTCGGAAATGATGGCGAGTGACTTGGGCTTACGGCCCTCGAACAGTTCTTCAACGCGGGGAAGACCCTGCGTAATATCTTCAGCGGACGCGACACCGCCGGTGTGGAAGGTACGCATCGTCAGCTGAGTACCCGGTTCACCGATGGACTGTGCGGCGATGATGCCGACGGCTTCACCGACGGTAACGGGATCAACGGTAGCAAGGTTCGAGCCGTAGCACTTGGCACAAACGCCGTGCTCTGCCTGACAGGTCAGCACCGAGCGGATCTTGATGCGCTCCACACCGTAAGTGCCCACGAGCAGCTTGGCATCCGCATCGGTCATCATGTGATCGCGGCTGATAACGACTTCACCCGTTGCGGGATCAACGAAATCGTCAGCGAGGAAACGGCCGACCAAACGCTCGGTGAGCGGTTCGATCATTTCCTTGCCATCCTTGATATCGTAGACCTCAATGCCCTCGTGGGTACCGCAATCGTCCTCACGGATGATGACGTCTTGCGAAACGTCGACCAGACGGCGGGTCAAGTAACCCGAGTCTGCTGTACGCAGAGCGGTATCGGCCAAACCTTTACGAGCACCGCGCGACGAAATGAAGTATTCCAAAATGTTGAGGCCTTCACGGTAGTTGGCGCGAATCGGAACCTCGATCGTACGACCGGAGGTGTTCGCGATCAAGCCGCGCATACCGGCGAGCTGACGGATCTGGGCGATGGAACCACGGGCGCCGGAATCCGACATCATGTAGATGGGGTTGAACTCATCCATGTTGTTGTTCAGCGCTTTGGTAACCTTGTCAGTGGTATCGTTCCAGGTGTCGATGACCATCTTATACCGTTCTTCGTCAGACAAGAGACCTTGGTTAAACAGATCGGTGATCTGTTCCACCGTCTGCTCTGCTTCTGCAATAAGGTCTTTCTTTTCCGGCGGGATGGACGCGTCAACAACGGCGACGGTCAACGCGCCGCGCGTAGAATACTTATAGCCCTGTGCTTTCACAGCGTCGAGCACCTCGGAGGTGCGGGCGGGGCCGTGAACCTTGATGCACTTGTCAATGATCTGAGACAGCTGTTTTTTGCCGACCTTGTAGTTGACCTCGTAGAGGAATAAATCATCGGCGGTCTTACGCTCGACCAGACCGAGATCCTGCGGGATCGGTTGGTTGAATATGATGCGACCGACAGTGGTTTCTACCAGGCGGGATTGTTTCACACCGTCGATCTCCATCGTGCGGCGGACCTTGATCTTCGCGTGCAGACCGACAACTTGATCGGCATACGCCATCAACGCTTCGTTTTCATCACGGAAGATTTTTCCCTCGCCCATTTCGCCGGGTTTCTCGATGGTAAGATAATACGAACCGAGCACCATATCCTGCGTCGGAACAGTGACGGGGCGTCCGTCGGACGGTTTTAAGAGGTTGCCGGCGGCAAGCATCAGGAAGCGGGCTTCTGCCTGCGCTTCGGCGGACAACGGTACGTGTACGGCCATCTGGTCTCCGTCGAAGTCTGCGTTAAACGCGGTACAAGCGAGCGGATGCAGCTTGATGGCGCGACCCTCAACCAGAACCGGTTCAAACGCTTGGATACCCAAGCGGTGCAGTGTCGGCGCACGGTTGAGCATGACCGGATGATCCTTAATGACGATCTCCAGTGCATCCCACACCTCGGGACGGACACGGTCGACCATCTTGCGAGCGGTTTTGATGTTGCCGGCGGCACCGGTTTCCACCAAGCGTTTCATGACAAAGGGCTTGAACAACTCCAGTGCCATTTCCTTCGGCAGACCGCACTGATACATTTTCAGTTCAGGACCGACGACGATAACCGAACGACCGGAATAGTCAACACGCTTACCGAGCAGGTTCTGACGGAAACGTCCCTGCTTACCCTTGAGCATATCGGACAGGGATTTGAGCGAGCGGTTATTCGGGCCGGTGACCGGACGGCCGCGGCGGCCGTTATCGATCAGCGCATCCACCGCTTCCTGAAGCATGCGTTTCTCGTTGCGCACGATGATATCCGGCGCACCGAGTTCCAACAATCTCTTCAGACGGTTGTTGCGGTTGATGACGCGGCGGTACAAATCGTTTAAGTCCGAGGTGGCAAAACGCCCACCGTCCAACTGGACCATCGGACGAATGTCCGGCGGAATGACCGGAACGACGTCCAGAATCATCCACTCGGGACGGTTGCCCGACAGACGGAAGGATTCCACTACTTCCAAACGCTTGAGCAAACGCGCGCGCTTTTGACCGGTAGCACCCTCGAGTTCCTCTTTGAGTTCCTCGGACAGTTTTTCCAGATCAATGGCGGCGAGAAGCTTCTTGATGTATTCGGCACCCATACCGGCGTCGAAATCGTCTTCGTATTTTTCGCGCATATCGCGATAGTCTTTTTCGCTGAGAACCTGCTTCTCCTGAAGCGGTGTCGGGCCGGGATCCACCACGATGTAGGAAGCAAAGTACAACACCTGCTCCAACAAACGCGGCGAGATATCGAGGAGCAGACCGATACGGGAGGGAATACCCTTGAAATACCAGATGTGCGATACCGGAGCAGCGAGCTCAATGTGGCCCATGCGCTCACGGCGCACCTTGGCACGGGTGACTTCCACACCGCAGCGATCGCAGATCTTACCCTTATAGCGGATGCGTTTGTATTTACCGCAATGGCATTCCCAGTCCTTGGTAGGCCCGAAGATGCGTTCACAGAACAAACCGTCGCGCTCCGGCTTTAAGGTGCGGTAGTTGATGGTCTCCGGCTTTTTCACTTCGCCGTACGACCACCCGCGGATCTGCTCAGGGGATGCAAGACCAATCTTGATAGAATCAAATACGTTAAATTCAGCCATGATGATTTGCCCCCTTCCTTATATTTCGTCGGAATCGTCCGAGTAAGAATCCTCGTCCGAACCGAACAGTTCTTCGCCGAAGATGTCATCAACTTCCGGCTCCTCAACGGCGTAGCCGTCGAGTTCGTTTTCGTTAGCGACGGTGCTGAACGCTTCGTCATCCACCGGGTCAACGGTAACTACGTTCAGTTCTTCGTCCTCTTCAAAGGTTTGCTTCAAGTCTATCTCCTGCTTGTCACGATCCAGAACCTTAATGTCAAGACCAAGCGACTGCAGCTCCTTGACCAACACCTTGAAGGACTCCGGAACACCGGATTGCGGCACGTTCTGACCCTTGACGATGGATTCGTAAGTCTTGACACGGCCTACGACGTCGTCGGACTTGACGGTCAGGATCTCCTGCAGGGTGTACGCGGCACCGTATGCTTCCAGCGCCCACACTTCCATTTCACCGAAACGCTGACCGCCGAACTGGGCTTTACCGCCGAGCGGCTGTTGAGTAACGAGCGAGTACGGACCGGTGGAACGGGCGTGGATCTTATCATCAACCAGATGATGCAGTTTGAGGTAGTACATGTAGCCGACGGTGACAGGGTTGTCAAACTGTTCACCGGTACGGCCGTCGTATAGGATAGTCTTGCCGTTCGGGTTTTTACCCGCCTGCTCAAGCAGCTCGCGGATATCGCCTTCGTGAGCGCCGTCGAAGACAGGCGTCATGACCTTGAAACCGAGCGCCGCTGCGGCATAGCCCAGATGCACTTCGAGCACCTGACCGATGTTCATACGGGACGGAACACCCAGAGGATTCAAGACGATATCCAGCGGTGTGCCGTCCGGCAGGAAGGGCATATCCTCACTGGGGAGAATGCGGGAGACAACGCCCTTGTTACCGTGACGACCGGCCATCTTATCACCGACGCTGATCTTGCGTTTTTGAGCGATGTAGCAGCGAACCACCATATTAACACCGGGGCTGAGTTCATCGCAGTTTTCACGGGTGAATACCTTGACGTCCACAATAATGCCGTATTCGCCGTGCGGGACGCGCAGGGAGGTGTCACGCACTTCGCGTGCTTTTTCACCGAAGATAGCGCGCAACAGGCGTTCCTCGGCGGTCAGTTCGGTTTCACCCTTCGGGGTGACCTTACCGACCAGAATATCACCGGAGCGCACCTCGGCACCGATGCGGATGATGCCGCGCTCGTCCAGATCCTTGAGCGCGTCGTCACCCACGTTGGGGATGTCGCGCGTGATCTCCTCCGGCCCGAGCTTGGTGTCACGGGATTCAATCTCGTATTCTTCTACATGAATGGAGGTGAAGACGTCCTCACGCACCACTTTTTCGTTAATGAGAACCGCGTCCTCGTAGTTGTAGCCCTCCCAGGTCATGAAGCCGATGAGTGCGTTCTTACCGAGCGCGATCTCACCGTTGCAGGTAGCGGGACCGTCGGCAATGACATCGTGCTCCTCAAGATGCTGACCGGGCTCGACAACCGGGCGCTGGTTGATGCAAGTGCCCTGGTTGGAGCGGGCAAATTTCACAAGCTGGTAGGTGTCAATTGAGCCGTTGTCGTCGCGGCGGACCAGTACGCGGTCAGCCGAAACGTCCGTGACAGTACCGGCGGCTTTTGCCAGTACGCAGACGCCGGAGTCCACACCGGCTTTGTATTCCATACCGGTACCGACGATGGGAGACTCGGTTTTGAGCAGCGGCACAGCTTGACGTTGCATGTTCGAACCCATCAAGGCGCGGTTGGCGTCATCGTTTTCAAGGAACGGGATCATCGCGGTAGCGACGGAAACGACCATCTTAGGCGAAACGTCCATGTAGTCGATCTTATCGCTTTCGATCTCGACAAATTCACTGCGCAGACGCGCGTTGACACGGCTGCGGGCAAAACGACCGTTTTCGTCCAGCGGCTCGTTCGCCTGAGCGACGATGTAATCGTCTTCCATATCGGCGGGCATATACACCACTTCATCGGTGACGATGCCGGTTTCTTTATCCACGCGGCGGAAGGGTGCCTCGACAAAACCGTACTGGTTGATGCGGGCAAAGGTCGCGAGGTACGAGATCAGACCGATGTTCGGACCTTCGGGCGTCTCGATCGGGCACATACGGCCATAGTGGCTGTAGTGAACGTCACGGACTTCGAAGCCGGCGCGGTCACGCGACAGACCGCCGGGACCGAGAGCCGACAGACGGCGCTTGTGGGTAAGCTCCGCGAGCGGGTTGTTTTGATCCATGAACTGGGACAGCGGGGAGGAACCGAAGAATTCCTTGATCGCTGCCACGACAGGGCGGATGTTGATGAGTGCCTGCGGGGTGACTGCATCCATATCCTGCGCCTGCAGAGTCATACGCTCACGGATCACACGCTCCATACGGGAGAAACCGATGCGGAACTGGTTCTGCAACAGTTCACCGACCGAACGGATACGGCGGTTGCCCAAATGGTCAATGTCATCGGTGGTGCCGATGTCGTGACCGAGGCAGTTCAGATAGTTGATGGATGCCAAAATATCGTCCACAATGATGTGGTTCGGAACCAGGTCGGCGGCACGTGCGAGCAGCGTCTCGATCAGCGCTTCGTCGCCCTCGGCGCTTTCCAAAATTTCCTGCAAAACAGAGAAACGGACGCGCTCGTTGACAACCTTTTTCACGGCGTCGTAAACCGCCTCGCTGACAAACAGCGAGAGATCCACCATGCCGTTGGAGATGATCTTGACTTCCGTGTGCTCGCCGTGATCGTCCACGTCAACGTAGGCGACGCAAACACCGGCATTCTCGATCTCCATCGCGCGCTCGCGGCGGATCAGCTCGCCTGCTTCCGCCATGATCTCACCCGTGACGGGGTTGACAATCGGACGGCTCAGGCGGCAACCGGCAAGGCGGTTGGAGATGCCGAGCTTTTTATTATACTTATAGCGGCCCACGCGGGACAAATCGTACCGACGGGGATCAAAGAACAGGTTTTCCAAATGCTGTTGGGAGTTTTCCAGTGTGAGCGGCTCACCCGGGCGGAGCTTGCGGTAAACCTCTAAGAGGGCTTCCTCAGTGTTTTTGGTGATGTCCTTCTCCATGGTGGCGAGGATACGCGTATCTTCGCCGAAGAAATCCAGAAGCTCAGCATCCGAGCCGAGTCCGAGTGCGCGCACAAACGTCGTAACGGGAAGCTTGCGGTTTTTATCGATACGGACGGAAAATACGTCGGAAGAGTCCGTCTCGTACTCCAGCCAAGCACCGCGGTTCGGAATCACCGTGGAGGTGAATAGCTTTTTACCGGTGCTGTCATACGACATACCGTAGTACACACCGGGCGAGCGCACCAACTGCGATACGATGACGCGCTCTGCGCCGTTGATGACAAAGGTGCCGCTTTCGGTCATGAGCGGGAAATCGCCCATAAACACTTCGGACTCCTTGATCTCGCCGGTTTCTTTATTGATAAGACGCGCGCGCACGTATAAAGGGGCTGCGTAAGTGACGTCGCGCTCCTTGCATTCCTCGACCGTGTATTTCGGTGTATCACTCAGCCGGTAGTCCAAGAACTCCAACGACAGATTACCGGTGTAATCCGTGATGGTCGTGGTATCGTTGAAAACGTCTTTCAGACCTTCCTCCAAAAACCACTGATACGAGTTCTTTTGGATCTCGATGAGATTCGGCATATCCAACACTTCGTTGATCTTGGAAAAGCTCATACGGGTTGTCTTGCCCAGCTGGACCGGTTTGATATTAACCATCGGCTTCCATCACTCCTGTTCTATAGTTTGCCTTGCCACCCGTTTTCGGGCGGCGGATTGTTCCGCTTCGATATCGTTGGGCGAGAGAAAAACCGTAAAAAAAACTTGCTTTTTTCGACCGATTATGGTACACTAAATTACGGTATTCGCATACTTCCCTACGATAATGCAGTATACTATAATACAGGAAAAAACTGCCGTTGTCAATGCGTTTTTGAGAATTGGCAGGTTTTTTTATAATTTTTTAACGTTTTTTCAAAAACAACAAAACTTTTTCGGTCAGTCATCAGCAATCTGACCGAAAAAGAAGGATAGGAACACCTGGCTCAGTTGTTTGTTTATAAAGGAAGGCGGCGTTTTTGATGAGAAAATACGGAGTGCGATTGGCCGGCGTATTGCTGTGTGTGGCACTATTGTGTACAGGATGCGGCGGTGCAGGGGATAAGGATGCTGAAACCACCGGTACCACCACAACAACCGTCCCGACAACTACCACGACCAGAACACCGACCACCACGCAAAAGGCGGAGGCAGAAGGCGTATTGTTGGTGAACTGTCCCGACGGTAAGCAGGTGGATCCTGAGCTGCTCGCGCGGCTGCGTGGCGTGTGCAGTCCGTATAAGGATCAGATGTCGTTCTACTATAAGGATTTAGTGAGCGGTTATAGTATTGAGTTTCGCGCGGATGAGATCTATCAGACCGCGAGTGTGATCAAGGCACCGTACGTCAAGTATTTGTTGGAATCGGGTGTCGATCTGACCAAAAAGCTGAAAATGACCAAAAAGCAGGGCGGGTCCAGTCATATTGACGAGAAACCGCTTGGAACGGAGTTCACCGTTAAAGAACTCATGGAGTATGCCATTCGTTACAGTGATAATACTGCGTACTATATGCTTAATGAAGAATTTGGCTTCAAGGGCTTTAATACGGATGCCGAGTCGCTCGGCATTGCCTCCAATGCGGCAAATAAACTGACGCTTGTGTTCCCGAAACCGCGCTTTGGGTATCTGTCGGCGCGGGATGCGGGCTTGTATTTTGAGGATATTGCCCGCTATATTGAAACGGGCAGTGAGAAGGCAAAACTGCTCAAGACCTGGTTGACTTCCACAACCGTCACGGGAATGTTGGCGGATGCTCTCGGAAACACCTATGAGGTGGCGCACAAGTACGGTGAGCAGGGAAGCCAGGCCTATCACGACGCGGCGATCGTGTATGCACCAAAACCGTACGTGTTGACGATTTTGTCCACACTGGAGCCGTATGCGGCGGAATCGGACAAAGTGTTTGCCAGCGTGGCGGCACTCATTGATGCGATCCAGACGCAGTTGCATGTTGGATAATTAAAGGGGAATTACCATGCGTATTGTTATTAAAGTAGGCACCTCCACGCTGGCGCACGCGACGGGACGTATCAACATCCGCCGCGTGGAGCAGCTGTGTAAAGTGATGAGTGATCTGAAAAATGCCGGACACGAAATCGTGTTGGTCTCGTCCGGCGCCATTGGCATGGGTGTCGGTAAACTCTCACTCAAAGAGCGTCCGGCAGACATGGCGACCAAGCAGGCGGCGGCGGCCGTCGGTCAGTGTGAGCTGATGTATACATACGATAAACTGTTTGAGGAATACCGCCATACCGTTGCGCAGATCTTATTGACGGGCGACGATCTGAATGACGAAAAACGGCGCGGCAATTTCCATCAGACCTTGTTCCGTCTGTTGGAACTCGGCGCGCTGCCCATCATTAACGAGAACGACACGGTGTCCACCGAGGAGATCGGTATCGGTGATAACGATACATTAGGTGCCATCGTGGCGGTGAACGCGGGTGCCGATCTGCTCGTACTGTTATCGGATATTGACGGCTTGTACAATGCGGATCCGCACGCTCATGCGGATGCGCGGCTCATTCCGTTAGTCAGTGAACTGAACGATGAGGTGTTGGCACTTGCCGGCGGTGCGGGTTCCAAATGGGGGACCGGCGGCATGGCAACCAAACTGCATGCGGCGCAGATCGCGACAGAGGCGGGCATTGATATGGTGATCGCCAACGGCGAATATCCGGAAAAATTATACGATATTGTTGACGGCAAAGCGATCGGTACGCGCTTTTGCGGAAGGAAGCAGAGAGTATGACCACGCAGGAGATCTTAAAAGCGGCAAAGCGTGCTTGCGTGAAAGCCGCGGTACTGACCACTGAACAAAAAAACGCGGCACTGTATGCGATGGCAGATGCGTTGATCGCACATACTGCTTCGATCTTGGCGGCGAATGCTGAGGACGTGGATGCCGCTAAAGCTACGCTCTCTGCCGTGATGGTGGATCGTCTGGCATTGACCGCCGAGCGGATCGCGGGAATGGCAGACGGTATCCGCGAAGTAGCGGCTCTGCCCGATCCCGTCGGGCGTGTAATCGAGCGGGTGGAACGTGAAAACGGGTTGCTGATCGAAAAGGTCAGCGTGCCGATGGGTGTGACAGCGATGATCTACGAGAGCCGTCCCAATGTCACCTCGGATGCGGCGGCGCTGGCGTTCAAAAGCGGTAACGTCTGCGTGTTACGCGGCGGCAAAGAAGCGTTTCGCTCGTCACAGGCGATCGTGGAGGCGTTGCACGACGGTTTGCGGCAGGCGGGGCTTCCCGAAGCGATGATCCAACTGGTGCAGGATACCACCCGCACGAGCGCTACCGAATTGATGACAGCGGTAGGGTTAGTGGATCTTTTGATCCCGCGCGGCGGTGCGGGACTCATTCGCGCTTGTGTTGAGAACGCGCTGGTGCCGTGCATTGAGACCGGTACCGGCATTTGCCACGTGTACGTGGACAAGGACGCCGATATTGAAAAGGCGCTCAACATTATTGAAAACGCGAAAACCAGTCGTCCGTCGGTATGTAATGCCGCCGAGGTGTGCTTGGTGAACAAGGAGATTGCGCCTGTCTTTTTACCGAAATTGCGTGAGCGGTTGGGTGACCGCGTGGAATTGCGTGTGGATACCCGTGCGGCGGCGATCATTGACGGAACACCCGCTGGCGAGCGTGATTTTGACACGGAGTTTTTGGATTATGTTTTAGCGGTCGCCGTGGCGGATGACGTCGAGGCGGCGATTGCACATATTGCGGAACATTCTACCGGACACAGTGAGGCGATCGTCACGGAAAACGCGCACGCGGCGGCAAAATTTGCCGCGGCGGTGGACAGCGCGGCGGTGTACGTCAATGCGTCGACGCGGTTTACCGACGGCGGCGAGTTCGGGCTGGGATGTGAGATCGGCATCTCCACACAGAAGCTGCACGCGCGCGGACCGATGGGTTTGCGTGAACTAACAACCTATAAATACATTATCCGCGGCGACGGACAGGTAAGGTGATCGGTATGAGCAAGTATATTGTCGGGTTTATTGGTGCCGGTAACATGGGCGGTGCCTTGGCGGCGGCTGCTTGCAAAAGTATAGATCCTGCGCAGGTAATTGTGGCGGATCGCGATGCAAACAAAGCGAAAACGTTGGCGACAACGTGTGGTTGCGCGGTCGGTGATAACGAGGCAGTCGTCCAAAACAGCCGGTTTGTCTTTTTGGGCGTGAAGCCGCAGGTGCTCAGCGCTGTGGCGGCAGAACTGAAACCGCTCTTGGCGGAGGGCACGGTAGTCGTCAGTATGTTGGCGGGTGTTACCACCGAGCGGTTGGCAAACGAACTGGGTGAGCGGCCGATCATCCGCATTATGCCGAACACACCGGTGGCGATCGGCGAGGGGATGATCCTCTATACGGCGAATGCCGCCGTATCCGAGGCGGATAAAGCGGCATTCGTGCAGTTATTATCTGCCGCAGGGCAGTTGGACGAGATTCCCGAAGCATTGATCGATGCAGGGTGTGCCGTTTCCGGTTGCGGACCGGCGTTTGTGTACTTGTTTGTTGAAGCGATGGCAGATGCCGGCGTCGCGTGTGGGTTATCGCGTGAGACGGCTTTGCAATATGCGGCGCAGACGGTAGCCGGTGCGGGCCGCATGGCGGTGGTTGACGAGCGCGACCCCGCAGCGCTTAGGGAAGCCGTGTGCAGCCCCGGCGGCAGTACCATTGAAGGGGTGCATGTGCTGGAACAGAATAGCGCACTTCGCCGAGTTGTTGCAGATGCGGTGAAAGCTTCGTTTGAACGAACGAAGGAACTTGGAA
>JAZNRA010000016.1:0-6476 GCA_045590415.1 Acutalibacteraceae bacterium
CCGCACGTGCGATGCGCACGCTGTAAAAGCGGCTCCACATATACGCCGTGGTATAGGAATATTCACAGCCCATACGGCCGCTGTCGGTCATGAGCGGTGCCGCCCACACGGCATCCTCGGGCAGCAGTTCCCGAAATTCCAACTGCATACAAACGTTACATCCCTTCGGTGACAAGTGCGATCAGCCGCTCGCTGATGGTATCGATCGGCAAGGGCTGTCCGTTTTCGCCGCAGGAAACCAGATCCCAACCCATTTTTTCCGCCGCATACAACGCGCTTTCGCGACAGGTGCGCAGATAGTTAAGATCCCGCTCGTGGATATCCTTTTTCGCTTCGTTACCCTCATAACGGGTGGACAGCAAGCGTTGGGAAATGTCCAGCGGCATATCCAAAAAGATCACGCGATCCGGACGCGGCAGACCGAGCAGGCCGTACTCATACGCCTGCAACCAGTTAAGATACGCATCCCATTCTTCGCGCGGCAGTTTTCCCATTTGATGAATGGCGTTGGAGGTGGTATAACGGGCGGCTAAAATCAGACGACCCGCTTTATAATCCTCTTCCCAGAATTTTTTATAGCTGGCATACCGATCCACAGCGTAGAACGAGGATGCCGCATACGAATTCACCGCATCCGCCGCCTCGCCGAACTCACCGCGCAGATACATGCTGACCAAAGCGGAGGACGGTTGCTCGTAGTCCGGAAAACTGATTTGTCGATAGTCTATGTGATTTTGGGTAAAATACTCTTGCAAACGGACAAGCTGGGTGGATTTGCCGCTGCCGTCGAGTCCGTCAAGCACCACCAAACGGCCCATCAGGAATTCTCCTCTCTGAGCAGTTTGTATTTCTCGCGCATTTCCAAAATTTTACCACAACTCATTTTGCCCTCGGGGCAAGCACCGCTGACGCACGGAGGGCCTGCCTGCTTGAACAGATGCGGAGCAACTTCCAAGCAAAGCGCCAACATACGGTCGGCCAACTCGCGGATCTCCCACTGGGCGCGGCTGCAGCAACGGTGATGGAAGAAGTTGATCAAGCTGCGCGCGTTCATGGTGACGATCATTTTGGTCGTGCACGCATTGGGTAATACGAAACGCGCATCCTCAATGGCTTTCTTTTCCGCCGCGCGCTCGGCCGCCTTTTGCTCCATGCCGCTATCGAGCATCGCTTTTAAGTGCTTTTCTTTGAGAAGGGCGGTCAGTTCCTCGTAATGACGTTGATCCTCATCCATTGCTTGGCGATAGATCGCCTCTGCTTCGGGAATCGCCGCGATCTCGGGCGGTAACACGTATTCAAACTGTTTTTCCGCGACGTAGCGCTGGCTTTGCACGCTGTACGACGCAAGGCGGTGGCGGGTGATCTGGGCGAGCAACGAACGTGACACGCCCTCAATGCCAAACGTGAAGGTGGCATGCTCGATCGGGCTTTCGTGCCCAATCTCCGCCAACATATCGACGAACGCCGCCGTTTTTTCTTCGGTCAAACCTTCGCGGATTCCATCGATCGTGGAAGCCGAATAACACAAGCGCGCCGCAGACGCGACGGTATGTTCCGGGGACGGTGTATGCGCAATCAAGGTAACATGCATAGCAGACACTCCTTTTTGCAAAAATAGCAATACAGATATACTATACCATATCCCTATACGTTCTTCAAGTCTTTTGTCCGTGCCGCTTTTTCCTTTTTCAAGAAAAATTCACAAATTTCTATTGAATTGCCGCTCGTATACTGCTACTATTATCGACAAAGGGGGTGTTCCGATGAAAGCAATCGACGAGCCCGCGCGGTATCAAAAACGGCGGCGCGTCATGGCACTCGGCTCGATCGTGATCGTAACGGCGCTGTTTGGTTGGTTGACGTACTTTTTAACCAAACAGTTTTTGGTATTTAACAAGTCCCCCGAGGAATTCAAGGCCTTTGTGGAAAGCTATGGCTGGAAAGGCCGTTTCGTAGCGCTGGGAATCCAGGTGTTGCAGGTCATCGTGTCCCTGATCCCGGGCGAAGTAGTGGAGGTCGGTATCGGCTACACCTTCGGCGCCGTTGAAGGCACTCTTTTGTGCATGGCGGGGGTAGCGATCGCCTCCTCGCTCGTCTTTCTGTTGGTTAAGCGCCTGGGGATTCGGTTGGTGGAGCTCTTTATCAGCCGCGAAAAGATCGACGAACTGCGCTTTATCAACAGCGAGAAAAAACTAAAGCGACTCATTTTCATACTCTTTTTCATTCCCGGAACACCCAAGGATCTGCTGACCTATTTCGTGGGGCTCACCCGCATCAAATTGCATGAGTTTCTGATCATTTCGTTGATCGCGCGTATCCCCTCGCTCGTATCCTCCACTATCGGCGGCAACCTTATTCAACAAGAATCGTACTGGGGTGCCGTCATACTGTTCATCATTACCGGAGCGGTCAGTCTGGCGGGAATGCTCGCTTACAACCGCATCGTTAATTTTCGCAACCGCAAAAAAGCCGAGGAGTAATTGCTCCTCGGCTTTTCCTTATAAGAATACGTTACGCAACTCCTCTACCGACTCCACGATACGGTCGGCACCTGCCGTTTCCAATTCCGTGCGGCTACCGTATCCGTACGTCACCGCGACCGACGGCATACCGAACGCGTGCGCGCCCTCCACGTCGTACTTGCGATCGCCGATCATGACGGTCTCCCGCACGTCGGTCACTCCGACACGCGCTAATGCATAGCGAATCACGGACGCCTTATCGGCGCGTGTTTCCGCCATGTCACTTCCCGCAATGCAGGCAAAATGCTCCGTGAGCCCGAAATGCTGCATCAGACGGCAGGCATACATTTCCGGCTTGGACGTTGCCATGATCAGCCGATACCCCGCCTGCTGTGCATCCCGCAAAAAGGCGGGAATACCCGCATACACCTCGTTTTCATACAAACCGACGTCGGCAAAATACACGCGGTACACGCGCAACGCTTCTCGCGCCTGCTCGTCGGTCAAGCCGTAGCCCTTAAAGGAATCGAGCAGCGGCGGTCCGATATAGGACAGCAGTTTTTCGTGGTTGGTTTCTTCAATTCCGAAATGCCGCAGCGCGTATTGTACCGCGCGGGTGATCCCGAGCGCGGGATCGGTCAGCGTGCCGTCTAAATCGAACAGCAAAAACTGCGTTTTTCGTGTTAAACACGCTTCGTTGAAATAGAAAAGCGGATACTCCCCCGTCACGGGATGCGGAGCGGTATAATCCGCATAAACGAGCCGTCCGTCCACGTACGCCGTGCCGCGTTTGACAGAATCGGGACGGCAAAAGCGCTCATCGGTATCTGCCAAGCGCTTGAGCCGTTTGCGCTCGGTTTCATGAGCGCGCAGGCAAGGCGGCAGAATGCCCGAGGAATTGGTGGCAATGCGGTCACACGCCAAGTTTCCGCGTAAGCTTTCGGCATCCACCGCATCCCACACCGCACATACGGCGTACAAGCGCTCGGTGTACGCGTCCAGCGACACCCGCTCGTGCGGCAAAGAGTCGCTCAAGCGTTCAAACAATCGGAACGGGGAATCTCCCGTGGCGCGCAACAAATAGGCAAGCGTGCGGCGAAAGCGTCCGCTGTTATATAAGCGATCCAACACGGTTTCCAGGCGGTGTAATCGCCGCAATTCGTCTTCGGTCAGCCAAGGCGTGCGTACCACCTCGTACGGCGGCTCGTCGGAATAGTCACACGGATACTCGGTGGGGTGTTCCCGCATCGGCGCACCGTATAACAGTTTCAAAAAGCCGAGCTGCAGCATGTGCGGTGACAGCGAATAGGCGGCGTTAAAGCTCGCGGCAAAGGTGTTCCTATCCTCCTGTGGTAATCCCGCGATCAGATCGATGTGCACGTGCACGGTTTGACACGCCAGCAGGCGGCCGACGTTGCGTTTTAGCCGTTCAATATCGGTTTTGCGGGCGATCGCCGCGAGCGTCGGCGCGTGGAACGATTGAATACCGATCTCCATTTGAAAAAGCCCTGCCGGAGATTCGGATAACACGGTGAGGGTTTCTTCATCGAGCAGATCACCCGCGAGCTCAAAGTGGAAGCACACGTCGCGCGGGATATCCGTGCCGTAATGCTCACGGATAAAGCGAATGATCGGGAGAGCGCGTTTGCGGTCGGCATTGAACGTGCGATCCACAAATTTGACGGTTTTGGTGCCGCTGTTTGCGAGCAACAGAATCTCGCTTTGCGCGCGTTCCAACGGATAATACCGCACCCCGCCGCAACGACCCGACAAACAAAACGCGCAGGAGAACGGACAGCCGCGGGAGGTTTCCAGATACGCGATGCGGCCGTTTAACGTATCAAAATATTCCGGACAATACGGGCTTGGCGGCAGTTCGCTCGTAACGTACGGTTCCCGTTCAATAATCGTGTCACCGTCCCGATAGCACAGCCCCGGAATTTCGTTTAGCGGCGTACCGTCGTGTAAGGATTCGAGCAGCATGGCAAAGGGGCGTTCCCCCTCACCTGACAGCACACAGTCCACCGACGGCTCAAGCTGCAGCAGGTCTTTTGCGCGATAGCTCACCTCCGGTCCGCCCAAAACGACGAGGAGCCCCGGGACCGCCCGTTTTAAACGGGCGGTCAACCGGAGCACCGCTTCGATATTCCAGATATAGCAGGAAAAGCTCACGACCTGCGGCGCTTTCTCCATGATACGGGTAAACACCGCGTCGGGGGATTCGTTGACTGTCCCCTCTACGACCTCGGCAGTCACCGACGGCGCGTGCGCGCGCACACCGGCAAGCAGGTACCACGGCGCAAGCGTCGAGTGGATATATTGCGAATTCAGTCCGCAGATCACCGCATGCATCGGTTTGCCCCCTTTTTTCAGTATGACACTATTGTATCACACCGAAATAGCACCGACAAGTCTTTTATTTCCCGCAGTTTTTGTCAAAACTTGGGTTGCAAGCGTAGAAGTTCTTACTGTTCAAACGATCGGTTGCCAGCCGCAAAGCTTCACCAGAACAACAATGGTGAAATGCTTTTGCGACGTCATTTATTTTATATTTTCCACTTGATTTCAATGCTTTCTTTTGAGGCGGTTATACGCTCTATCAAGCAGTCAACCACCGTAATTTTGTCGCTAACCGTAAGCTCATCCCAATGCTCAAAATATCCGCTGATTTCGCCCACGTCATTTGTGCGGTTACTCTCTAATGAAACAATCTCGGCACCAAGTTCTTTCTTTTCGGCATCAAGTTCAGAAATGCGGTTGTTTATGTACTGCATTACCGTGTCATTTGCCGCAGAGATTTTTTCGAGCAAAGAGGATATTTCTTTGTCAATCTCTTCTATACGTGTTTTAAGTTTTACAACTTGCAGGTTACAGCCGTCCTGCTTTTTCTTTGACAGTGTTTGAAACTCCGCTAATTTTTTCTGCATTTCCTTAAATACAATGTCATCCACAACATCTGCATCCAGTGAGCCGAAATGACATCCGCCGGCGTGATATTTGTTCGTGCAGAGATAATAGCGGTTATCGGACTTAGTTTTGCACTTATAAATCTTAGCGGTTAAAGCATATCCGCAGTTGGCACATTTGATTTTGCCCGCAAGCCAGGTTGCTTTTGCCTTGATAGGCCGTGCAACACTTTGATTGTTCAAGCACTTGGAACGGCATTTAATCCACGTTGCCGAATCAACAAGCCCCTCGTGGGGAGCCAAAACCAATGTGTGACCTACTAAAGATATTGTTTTTCGCTTAAGATTATCGCCCGAATAAAGATACGCTCCGTTTATACCGATAAAATCCCCCGGGGTATTGACAATGTTTGTGCCTTGCGCCTTAAAAAATTCATAAAGCTGATAATCGGCTTTTACGTATGCAGGGTTGATTACCACATCACGCAATCGGCTTCTATTGAAGAGTTTGCCGTCACGCTTTCGTATGCCGTGCTCTTCCAAGTAGCGCATAACATCGCCGAACGAGGTTTGAGGCTTTGCATACATTGAAAATATCAATCTGATAACCTCTGCCTCTTCCTCAATTGGCTTATACATTTTTGTTCGTATTCCGTCTATGGTTGTTTCAACCAGTTCAAATCCAAACGGAACTCTTCCACCCATATAAAAGCCGCGTTTACTACGGGATGAATAGGCATCAATAACACGCTGCTGTATAGTCTCACGCTCAAGCTGTGCGAAGATCATAACAATCATCAGCATAGCCTTGCCAATGGGTGTTGAAGTATCGAATTTTTCCATTGTGCTGACAAAGTCAACACGGTTCTTTTGAAACACTTCAATTAAATTGGCAAAATCAAGCACTGAACGGCTGATACGGTCAAGACGGTAAACGATTACACGGTTTACTTTGCCCGCCTCTATATCACGCAACAACTCTTGAAACGCAGGACGGTCTATGTTTTTGCCACTATAACCCTTGTCGGTATAAACTTTATAACTTTCTCCTGTCACTTCCTTTTTACAAAACTCGATTTGACTTTCAACGGATATGCTGTCTATCCGG
>JAZNRA010000017.1:0-16435 GCA_045590415.1 Acutalibacteraceae bacterium
GTGATGCCCTCTTCCTGCGCAGCGACAGCGGCGCGGCACCGTCGTTTTTAATGCCGATCGGCGTGCCGCTTAAAGACGGCGTAGAACTTTTGCGCGCGTACACCGCCGAGCAGGGCGTGCCGCTTAAGCTGCACGGTATCGACGAGGAAACGCGTGAGCGTTTGCGTGGCTTATATTCCGATCGGGTGCGCTTCGACACAAACGACGGGGACTACGACTATATTTACGAAACCGAGGCGCTCGCCACCTTGCCCGGTAAGGCCTATCACAGCAAGAAAAATCACGTTTCGGCGTTTTCCCGTAAGTACGAATGGCAGTATGAACCGCTTTGCGACACAAATCTTGACGAGGTCGCGGCACTGTTGCACGAATGGTGCCGCGAAAAAGGAGATTGTGCAGACGCGGGGCTGCAATCGGAACGCTGTGCCATCCGCCGTCTGTTACAACACCGCGCACAATTATCGGTGGTCGGCGGACTCATTCGTGTGGACGGCAAAGCCGTAGCGTTCACGCTCGGCTCACCGATCAACGACTCGGTGTTCGACGTTCACGTCGAGAAGGCCTTATCGGCGTATGCGGGGGCTTACGCGGTCATCAACCGCGAATTCGCCAAAACGCTGACGAATTATCGCTATCTTAACCGCGAAAACGATATGGGCATCGAGGGGCTTCGCCGTGCGAAGCAGTCCTACCGCCCCGCGATCGTTTTAAAGAAATACACGTGTGAGTTGTTATAAAATGAGCGAGATACGTTTTGCCGATGCGCGTGACAGCGAGGCGATCCGCCGCATCTGGAGCGCCGTGTTCACGGCGGACACCCCCGCCGAGCGGGATGCGTTTTTGGGCATCGTGCACTTGTCCGAGGAATGCGTTGTGGCGTGTGAAAACAACGTGCCCGTTTCTATGGCCTTTTTCCTGCCCGCCGTTCTTCACGTACACGGCAGCACGTACACGGCGCGGTATTTATACGCGGCGGCAACCCTGCCCGCCTATCGCGGCCGGGGGATTTTCAGCGATCTGTTACGTGCCGCGTTGACCGCGCTCAAGGAGCGCGGTATTGACGCCTGCTTTTTAAATCCGGCAGAGCCGTCACTTGTTGATTATTATCGGCGCTTCGGCTTTGAACCGACCGTTTTCAGCCGTACGCTCTGCGGTGCGGCATCAGAGAGGCAGGTCTTCCTGACACCGCTTGCCGGAGAAGACTATCTCTCGCTGCGGCAAGCGTTATTACCGCCCGATTTTGTGGCGTGGGATGACCGCTTGCTTAGGTATGCGGTATCGTATGCAACGCCCATGCGCGTCGGAGAACGCGCGTGTGCTTTATGCGTGAAAAACAACGGCACGTTGCACGTGTTGGAATTGTTGGGCATCCCGTCGGATGAGCAAACCGCCGTTTGCGGTGCGTTAGCGCGGCATGGGGGATGCGACGCATTTCGGGCGCGTGTCTTTTCCGAAACGGGTGATTGTTTCGGTATGCTTCTTCCGCTTAAGGCGCGCATACCGCTGAAAACCGCTCCGTATATGGGGCTGGCATTTGATTGAGGTGATTGATTTGATCGTCGTTTTTTTAGCGAACGGATTTGAAGAAATTGAAGCGCTCGCCACCGTGGACGTTTTGCGCCGTGCCGGCTTATCGGTACGCACGGTGGGTGTCGGCGGTCTTACGATCGAGGGCGCACACGGTATTACGGTGCAGGCGGATGCCGCCGACAGCGAGCCGTTGCCCGCTTATGAGGAATTAGAGGCCGTCGTGTTGCCGGGCGGTCTTCCCGGCACCACCAATTTGGCGGCGTCATCCGTGGTGACGCAGTACGTGACCGAGGCGGCGGCGCACAAAAAATCGGTCTGCGCGATCTGCGCGGCACCGTCTGTTCTCGGCAAATTAGGACTGTTACGCGGCAAACGCGCCACCTGCTATCCGGGGTACGAGTCACAACTGCTCGGTGCCGCGGTGAGCGGTGAATCGGTTACGGTAGATGAAGGGGTCGTGACGGCAAAGGGTGCCGGTGTAACGGTTGATTTTGCCCTTTCGATCGTTTCAAAATTGATTTCGCCCGAAAAAGCACGGGAGATAGGGGACGCGATGCAATGCCGATAGAGGATATTCGCAAACTGAAAATGCGTCTGCGTGCACAGTTCCGCGCGATTCGTGAGGAGATGGATCCCACCGCTCGTCAGGAGGCCGACCGCAACATTGCCGATACCGTGCGTTCACTGTGGCAATATCGCGCCAGTCAGCAGATACTCGTGTATGTGTCCACACCGATCGAGGTGGACACGCATCGCATCATCGAGCAAGCGTGGGCAGACGGCAAACGTGTGGCGGTACCGCGCTGTGTACCGGATACGCGCAATATGGAGTTTTATTACATCGAGTCAATGGACGATCTGTCCCCCGGCAGCTTCGGCGTGTTGGAACCGCAGGCGGATCCCGCGCGTCTTGTCAGTGATTTTTCAAAATCCATGTGTCTGATTCCCGCGTTTTCTTATGACTATACCGGATATCGGTTAGGTTACGGAAAAGGGTATTATGACCGTTTTTTGTCGCGCTTTAACGGACACATGGTTGGTATTTGCTACAGCTCGTGTGTGCGCCGTTACCTGCCGCACGGTCGTTTTGACAGACCGGTACAACTGCTCGTAACGGAAAATTATATTCGGCGAACCGAAAGGAGGCAATAACGTGGAAGACAACAATAAGAACTACGATATTGATGCTATTTTGGATGAATTGCAGAGTAAGGTGACCGAGCCGACTCCGCAGGAGGTCCCCGCTAAGAAAAAAACAGCATTCAAATTGAATTTGGATCTGGATTCGGAATACGGAGAAGCGGTGGACACCGCGCCGATCGTGCGGAAAGAGACGGTCCTTCCCGAAGAACTGATCGTGCAGCCGACACCTCCCGTCGTCGTACATACCGCGCCGAAGCGGCGTTCTAAGCAGAGTGCTCAAAACGAGCAAAGCGTCGGTTGTCTGAAGGCGTTTTTGTATGCGCTGAGTCTGTTGCTGGTATCGGGTATTCTGTCCTACTTTATCGTGGTCGGCGGCTTAGACTATACCGGTCTCAACCGTTCGAACCGAATGATAGACATCACCATTCCCGAAGGTGTTTCTACCAAATCCGTTGCGGAACTGCTTAAGAAAGAGGGCCTCATCGAGCAATCCTTAGTGTTCCGCCTGTATGCGAAGCTTAACGGCGCGGATTCCAAGTGGCAGCCGGGTGAGTTCAGCGTTTCCCCGAACATGGGCTATCAGTTGCTGATCAAAAGCTTACAGGCGACAAAAGCGCGCGAAACGGTGTCGGTCTTGATTCCCGAGGGCTTTACTATTGTTAAGATCGCCAAGCGTCTGGAAGAAAAAGGCATTTGCAAGGAAGCGGAGTTTTATCGTGCTGTTACCGAAGTGGACTACAGCAAGGATTACGATTTTATCAAAGATTCCATGAAGACCGAAGGATACGAGTCGCGTATCTACAAGCTGGAAGGATTCCTGTTCCCCGATACGTATGAGTTTTACGAAAACTGCTCCGGTGAAACCGTCGTGCGTAGGATGCTGGATAACTTTGAAGACCGTTTGGGCACCGCCATTCGTTCAGCGATGAGCGCTCGCGACATCACCATGGATGAATTGATCATTCTGGCGTCCATTGTGCAGGGCGAGGCAGCAAGTCGGGACGATATGGAGAAGGTCTCCCGCGTGTTGTATAACCGTCTTAACGATCCCACGAATTTTCCGAAATTGCAGTGTGATTCCACGGGCGATTATATCGAACGTTTGATGGGCAGTACCGGTATCAGCGTGAAAAACACGGCGTACGATACGTACGAGAAAGAGGGCTTGCCCGTCGGCGCCATCAACAATCCGGGGCTTGAAGCGATCAAGGCGGTACTGTTGCCGTCTGAGGATGAAGCGACGATGGATTGCTACTTCTTTGCCACCGATTACAAAACCGGTAAAACGTATTTCTCTAAGACCTATGAACAACATGTGAGTGTCTGTAAACGCTATGGGATCGGCATGTATGGATAAGCTTGAACTGCTATGCCCGGCGGGCGATGCCGAGCGATTGGAAGCGGCACTGTTGTTCGGTGCCGATGCGGTATACCTCTCGGGTACGCGTTTCGGCATGCGCAGTGCGCCTGCGAATTTTACGGACGAGGCATTATCCCGCGCTGTCGCCCTCTGCCATCAGCAGGGGAGAGCCGTGTATGTCACGTGTAATATTTTGCCTCGTAACGAGGAAATTGAGGTGCTACCCGAATACTTGCAGTATTTGGATGATCTGCGTGTGGATGCGCTGATCGTGGCGGATCTCGGCACCATGCAACTGGCACAAAAATACGCGCCGCATTGTGCGCTTCACGTATCGACGCAGCTGGGTGTGGTCAATTTTGCTACCGCTACCATGTTGCACGAGATGGGCGCGTCGCGCGTCGTACTGGCGCGCGAATTATCGCTCGATGAAATTGCACAGATCCGTGCCAAAACGCCCGCTTCTTTGGAACTGGAAGCGTTTGTCCACGGCGCAATGTGCATGTCCTATTCGGGGCGTTGTCTGCTTTCGTCGTATCTGACCGGCCGTGACGGCAATCACGGAGATTGCGCCCAACCGTGCCGTTGGAAATACGAACTGACCCTGCCGAACCGCCCCGAACGTCCGATCACGGTGGATGAGGAAGCAAACGGCACCTATCTGTTTAATGCCAACGATCTGTGCATGATTGACTATTTACCGCAGCTTCACCGCGCGGGTATCCACTCGCTGAAAATCGAGGGGCGCGCCAAAGCCGCGTATTACGTGGCGGGTGTTACCAATGCGTACCGTCAGGCGTTGGACGGCTACCGCGACAGCGGCTTTTCGCCCGACTATCGTTTGCCCGATTGGCTTTCGCGTGAGCCCTATACTGTCAGTCACCGTCCGTACGGCACCGGCTTTTACTTCGGCGATCCGTCGCAAAACACCAAAAGCGGCGGCTATATTCGTGAGTATCAAGCGGCAGCGGTGGTGACCGGTTATGAAAACGGTCATTTGTTGCTCAGCCAGCGCAACCGCTTTTTCAAAGGCGACCGACTGGAAGCGCTGATCCCGCACGAAAAACCGCTGCCGATCGTGGCAGAGAATTTGTTTGACGGTGACGGTGAGCCCATTGACGCGGCACCGCACCCCACTATGGCTTTGCGCTTGCCGTTTGATCGTCCGTTACCCGTCGGCAGTTATCTGCGCCGTCGTGTGTAAACCTCCTTTTGTTTGGGAATACTCTCCTTAACAGAGGGAGGTTTTTTGTATGCCCAAACGCAGTGTTGCCCTGCTGGCGGCCGTCCTGTTTGCGTTCAGCGGGATCATGGTCAAGCTCATGCAGCTCGCAAGCACTCCGCTTTCGGAAACGTCCGGTACCCATTCCACCGTCACGGTTACGGTTGCCCAAGGGCGCGGCACGATCTACGACCGCAATTTGAATCCGCTGACCAACAGAGAATCGGAATATACTGCCGCGGTAATCGCACAACCGGAGGCGATGGCGGCGCTGTCAAAAACGTTGCCGCCGTCGGAATGGGAGAGGGTCCGCGAGAGTCTGCAAAGTGGGAAACCCGTTACTCTGATATCCGATACGGCATTCCCGATTGTAAATGGGATACGTCAGTTTGCCGTGCCAAAACGCTATGCGGACGACCAAACAGCGGCACACGTGGTCGGATACGTGGGGGATGACGGCATCAGCGGTGTGTGCGGTATCGAGAAAGCGTTTGACGAGAAACTGAAAGCGGCATCCGGCAGTATCACCGTCAGCTATCAGACGGATGGTCGAGGGGCTGTACTTATCGGCGGCGAGATGCAGGTGTCCAACACGCTGTTCCGCGCTGATGCGGGAATTGCCCTCACGCTGGACAGCCGCCTGCAGCACTTGGCGGAAACGGTCGCCGGCGGTGCACTCAGCAAGGGTGCCGTTGTCATACTCGATCCGAAAAACGGTGATATTCTGGCGCTTGCCAGTTATCCGAGCTTTTCACCGAACGACCTTTCGGCGTGTTTGGAACGTGACGACTCACCGCTGTTTAACCGTGCCCTCGCAACCTACAACTGCGGTTCGGTGTTCAAGATCGTATCCTCTCTTGCCGCACTGGAATCCGGTGTACCGCTGACACAGTCGTTTACTTGTGCGGGTGCGTTGACGGTTGGTGAAAACCGCGTGAAATGCCACCATATTCTGGGCCACGGCTTGCTTGATATGTGCGGCGGCTTTGCACAATCCTGCAACCCGTATTATATCCGGTTAATGCAGTTATGCGGCGGCGCACCGTTGTACCGCACCGCCTGCTTGCTCGGATTTGACAGTCCCGTTTTGCTCGCAGACGGGTACAGCACGGCACGCGCCACCGTTCCGAGTGAGCAAACGCTCTCACAAGAAAGTGTGCTCGCGAACGTATCCTTTGGGCAAGGGGATCTTTTGGCCTCCCCGATCCATATCGCACAGATGACGGCGTGTGTGGTAAACGGCGGGTTTTATTACCGTCCCAATTTGTACGCGGGAGCGGTAGATATTTCGGGTAATCTGACCCCGATCGACACAGGTGCGCCGGTGCGGGTATGTTCGGCCTCTTCATCCGCGATCCTGAAAGACATGATGATCACGGTGGTGGAAAACGGTACCGGTACTGCCGCCAAACCGAAAGTCGGAGGTGCTGGCGGTAAAACGGGAACGGCGCAGACGGGTTGGGTCGGCGAGGACGGTGAAACGATGGTGCAGAATTGGTTCACCGGCTTTTATCCCGCCGACGATCCGCAGTACGTTATCACGGTGCTTGCCGAGGACAGCGGTCGAACGGGCGAGAACGCCGCTTCGGTATTTGCCGCGCTGTGCGATTCGCTGTACCGTATGGGACGTGTGGAGCCGTAAATGATGCTTGACAAACCGTGCCGTGTGTCGTATAATTTATCAGTAATCGGCTGTGATGAGGAGAACCGTTGTTTCCGACATTCAGAGAGGCCTGCTCCGTTTTGTTAAAACGGGCTGGGAGGCGGGCTTGCGGGAAAACGGGGGCCACCTCGGAGCTCCGTCGGAAACGGCGGCGTATTCCTGCGTTAAAGGGTTCGAGTGGCGCGGCTTGTCGGCTGCGCAATTTGGGTGGTACCACGGAGATCTCCGTCCCAAGCATGGGGCGGAGATTATTTTTTTGAGAGGATGTTGTAACAATGAAATGGACCGGACTCAACGAACTGCGTGAACTGTATTTAAGCTTTTTTGAAAGCAAGGGGCATTTGCGCCTGCCCAGCTTTTCGCTGGTGCCGAAAAACGATGCCTCGCTGTTGCTTATCAACTCCGGTATGGCACCGATGAAAAAGTACTTCACCGGTGAGGTGACACCGCCGCGCAAACGCGTGACGACTTGCCAGAAATGTATCCGCACACCGGATATTGAATCGGTCGGCAAGACCGCCCGTCACGGCACTTATTTTGAAATGCTCGGCAACTTCAGCTTCGGCGACTATTTCAAGCACGAGGCAACCGCCTGGGCATGGGAGTTCTGCACCAAGGTGCTGGAACTGCCCGTTGACCGCATTTGGGTGTCGATCTATGAAAATGACGATCAGGCGTTTGAGATCTGGACCAAAGAGGTCGGCGTATCGCCCGACCGCATCGTGCGTTTAGGTAAAGAGGACAACTTCTGGGAGCACGGCTCCGGTCCGTGCGGTCCTTGCTCGGAACTGTATTATGACCGCGGTGAGGAGTACGGTTGCGGCTCGCCCACGTGCGGCGTCGGCTGCGACTGTGACCGCTACATGGAATTCTGGAACAACGTGTTCACCCAGTTTGATAACGACGGCAACGGTAATTATACGCCGCTCGATCATCCCAACATCGATACCGGTATGGGTCTGGAGCGTCTCGCGTGCATCATGCAGGGTGTGAATAACCTGTTTGAGGTGGATACCGTTCAGAACATCATGAAACATATCAGCCGCATCGTCGGCGTGGAATACGGTGCGAGCGAGAAGACCGACGTGTCCCTGCGCGTGATCACCGACCATATTCGCTCCACTACCTTTATGGTGGGCGACAGCGTTATGCCCTCCAACGAGGGACGCGGCTACGTGCTGCGCCGTTTGTTGCGCCGCGCTGCCCGCCACGGCCGCTTGCTCGGCATTCATCGCCCGTTCTTGTACGAGGTGTGTGAAACGGTCATTCAGGAAAACCTCTCGGCGTATCCCGAACTGAAAGAAAAACAAGATTTCATCGTCAAGGTGATCCGCAACGAGGAAGAAGCGTTTGAAAAAACGATCGACAGCGGTCTGTCCCAACTGGAATTGATGCTTGCCGCTACCAAAGGCGGCGTGCTCTCGGGCGACGATGCGTTCAAACTGTACGATACCTACGGCTTCCCCGTGGACTTAACGCGCGATATTTTGGAAGAGAAAGGCATGACTGTGGACGAAGAGGGGTTCCTCGAGCGCATGGCAGAACAGCGCGCCCGTGCCCGCGCCGCCCGTAAGGATGCCGGTGCAGACGCCTGGAAGGGCGATGCGAGTGTTGCCGAGCAGTTAACAGCCGGCACCTTCGTCGGCTACGATACCTTGACCGCCCCGGCGGCGATCACCGCGATCGTATCAAACAACGAACTGGTTGAAACGCTCGGCGAGGGCGAAAGCGCCACGCTCGTACTCGATACCACACCGTTCTACGGTGAGAGCGGCGGTCAGGTCGGCGACGTCGGCGTGATCGAGGCAGACGGTGCCCGCTTTGAAGTTGCCAATACCCAAAAGAACAATGCCGGTGTCATTCTGCACACGGGCAAACTGGTAAAAGGTACGCTCAACGTCGGCAACGCCGTCACCGCGCAGGTAGATGGTGATGCGCGCCGCGCCGTCATGCGCAACCATTCGGCGGCGCACTTACTGCAAGCGGCACTTCGCAAAGTGCTCGGCACGCATGTGGAGCAGGCGGGTCAGCTCGTCAATGCCGAACGTATGCGCTTCGACTTCACCCATTTCTCCGCTTTGACAGCCGAGGAATTAAACGAGGTAGAAGCCCTCGTCAACCGTTGGGTGCTGGGCGGTCTTGCCATCGAAATCAACGAAATGCCGATCGACGAAGCGCGCAAGCTCGGCGCGATGGCGCTGTTCGGCGAAAAATACGGCAACGTGGTGCGCGTGGTCAAAATGGGCGACGTGTCCGTCGAACTGTGCGGCGGCACCCACGCCGATAACACCTCGAAGCTCGGTCTGTTCCACGTCGTATCCGAATCGTCGGTAGCGGCGGGTGTTCGCCGTATCGAGGCGGTGACGGGTGCGGCGGTATTAGACCTGCTTCACAATTATCACAACAATATGGTCGAAGCGGCTGCTGCGATGAAGGCGGCCGGTCCCGACGATTTGGTCCGCCGTTCGGAACAACTGCTCAGCGAACTCAAGGACGCTCAGCGCGAATTGCAGACGGTGCGCGAACAGCAAGCCGCGGCGACGGTGGGCGACCTGTTTGAGAACGCCAAAGACGTCGGCGGCATCCAACTCATTACGGCGGTATTGCCGGACCTCTCGGGCGATGAACTGCGCACCTTGTGCGACCGTTGCAAGGATCGCGGCTTGGATAAAGCCGTGATGGTGCTCGCGGCAACGTCTTCCGAAAAACAGAGCGTGACCTTTGCGTGCTACTGCACACCGGGCGCCGTGGCGGCAGGCGCCAATGCCGGTGCGATCGTGCGCGGGGTAGCGGCGATCTGCGGCGGTAAAGGCGGCGGCAAACCGGACATGGCGATGGCAGGCGGCAAGGATCTTTCCAAGGTTGCCGAAGCCATGGACAGCATTCCCGAATTTTTGAAATAAGAGGTGCCGAACGATGGATTGCATTTTCTGTAAGATCGCGGCGGGGGAGATCCCGTCCAAGAAAGTATACGAGGACGACCTCGTTCTTGCCTTTCATGACATTCAGCCCGCGGCACCGACACATATTCTGGTGATCCCGAAAGCGCATCTCTCCGGCTGTGGGGACGTTACCCCCGAAAACAGCGCGGTGGTGGCGCACATCTTCGAGGTGATCGCGAAGATCACGGCGGAGTCGGGGCTCACCGATTACCGTGTCGTCACCAACAAGGGTGAGTCGGCAGGTCAGTCGGTGTTCCATCTGCATTTCCATATTCTCGGCGGAAAAACCTTGAAGGGAATGTGCTGATCCTTGACCTATGTGATTTTAGATCTGGAATGGAACGGCGCTCGCTCTGAAAAACTCGGCGGGTACTTTAATGAGATCATTGAGATCGGCGCCGTGCGCTTGTCGGAGAACGGACGCATCGAGGATCGCTTTGACGCGTACATCCGTCCCGTCGTCAGCCGCAAACTGACGCGGCTTGTCACCAACCTGACCGGCATTACCGACGATCAGGTAAAAAAGGGTGTTTCGTTCGGACAAGCCATGGAGAGTCTTTGCCGCTTTGTCGGCGAAGACGCGGTTGTCATGACGTGGAGCAACACCGATTTAACGGTGCTGATGGAAAATTGTCGTTATTTTTACGGTGACGAGCGCATTCCGTTTTTATCGGCGTATCTGGACCTGCAACAGTATGCCCAGACACGCCTCGGACTCGGAACGGCCCAGCAGGTAGCGCTTTCCAAATTGGCAGAACAGTTGGACCTGAACAGTGAGGAAATGGAACTGCACCATGCAATCGACGATAGCGTGCTGGCGGCGGCGATCTTTCGGCAGGTGTACGAGCCGTCCTCCTTTCAAAAGGCGGCGTCATCGGTGGACGACGAGTTTTACCGCCGCTTAACCTTCAAACCCACCTTTATCCGCGAGATCGACGATCCGTTGATTCGTCGATCGGATCTGCGCTTCTCGTGCGAGGAGTGTCGGCGCAACTTAAAGCGGGTGAGTAAATGGCAGTGTCAACACCGTTTCTTTACAGCCGCCTTTCGCTGTTGCGCTTGCAACGCGGAATACATAGGTCGTGTGCAGGCAAAACGCAAGTACGACGGTGTAGAGATCAAAAAGCGCTTGATCCGCAAAACGGCGGAGAAAGAACAGGAGGGGTAATGTGAATATTTTGGTTGTCGGTTGCGGCAAGATCGGCGGCACGGTCGTCGCCAGTTTGGTGGGCGAAGGGCACAACGTAGTGGCAATCGATGAAAATCCCGCGCCGCTTAACGAACTCGGCAACGTGTACGATATTATGAGCGTGTGCGGCAACGGCGCGGATTCGGACGTTCTCGAGGAAGCGGGTGTTGCCAAGGCGGATCTGTTCGTAGCCGTAACCGGTTCGGACAACACCAATATGCTCAGTTGCTTTTTGGCAAAACGCATGGGTGCGGCGCACACTATCGCGCGTATCCGCAACCCCGAATATAACGATAACAGCTTGAATTTCTTAAAGCAGGAGCTGGGGTTATCTATGTCGATCAATCCCGAGTTGCTGGCGGCACAGGAAATGTATAAGATCTTAAAGTTGCCGTCTGCCGCCAAAGTGGAAACGTTTTCACGGCGCCGTTTTGAAATGATCGAGCTTCACTTAAAAGAAGACACCCCGCTTGACGGACTCCGTCTGTGCGACCTCCGCGAAAAATATAAAGCCAAATTCCTTGTTTGCGTCGTTCAGCGCGGTGACGAAGTGCATATACCGGACGGTAATTTCGTGCTGCGCGCGGGTGATAAAATCGGTCTTACCGCACAGCAGACCGAGATTCACAAACTGCTGCGTGAAATGGGATTGCTCACCAAACAAGCCCGTAACGTGATGATCCTCGGCGGCAGCCGTGTGGCATATTATCTTGCCAAACTGTTGCTGTCGGGCGGCAGTGCGGTAACCATTATCGAACGCGATCATGCGTTGTGTCAGGAGTTGTGCAACACGCTTCCAAAAGCGGTGGTGGTGCACGGTGACGGTGCCCAGCAGGAGATCTTGCTGGAGGAAGATCTCCTTTCACGCGATGCGTTTGTGGCACTCACCGGTATGGATGAAGAAAATATTCTTATTTCCATTTTTGCATCCTCTCAAAACGTCCCCAAAGTTATTGCCAAGGTCAATCGTGAAGAGTTATCGTCATTGGCAGAAAAATTGGGCATGGATTGCATCGTTTCTCCGAAAAAGGTTATCACCGACGTGTTGGTGCGCTATGCGAGAGCGTTGCAAAATTCCATGGGCAGTAATATTGAAACGCTGTATCACTTAATGGACGATAAAGCAGAAGCGTTGGAATTTAACGTCAGCCCTGATTTTCCGATGCTTGGCGTAGCGCTCAAAGAAATGAAGCTGAAGCCCAATACGCTGATCGCCGGCATCATCCGTGACCGTGCCACCATTATCCCCGGCGGTAACGATGCGATTTTGGCGGGCGACCGCGTCGTGGTGGTGGCGGCGAATCGCCGTTTGCAGGATCTTTCGGATATTTTAAGATAAGGATTGCATGCTATGAACCGCAAAATGGTGTTATATACCGTAGGACGCATCATTCTGCTGGAGGGTCTTTTATTGTTGATCCCCTTGGCGGTATCGTTGTACTATCGGGAATTGTTAACGGTTTGGTCGTTTGCCGTCACCGTCGCCGTAGCGGTGGTGATCGGCTCGTTGCTCATGCTCTTTAACCGACACGGAGACCGCACCTTATTCGCAAAAGGCGGTTTTATTACCGTCGCCTTATCGTGGGTAGCACTCGCCTTGATCGGCGCGTTGCCGTTTACGCTCAGTCATGCGATTCCGTCGTACGTTGACGCGGTGTTTGAAACGGTCAGCGGTCTTACCACGACCGGTGCCTCCATTCTGCCGAACCCCGAGGTTTTGGATAAAGGGCTTCTCTTTTGGCGAAGCTTTACGCATTGGATCGGCGGTATGGGCGTTATTGTTTTGATGATGGCGGTAATGCCTGCAGAATCGGGTCGGTCGATTCATTTTTTGCGTGCTGAGGTGCCGGGGCCCGTGGTGGGCAAACTGGTGCCGCGACTGCGTGATACGGCGAAGATCTTATACCTGATCTATTTGGCGCTGACCGTTCTTCAGATCGTTTTTTTGTTATGCGGCGGTATGCCGGTGTTCGACAGCGTGGTACATACGTTTGGCACAGCCGGTACAGGTGGCTTCGGTATTAAGTCGGATAGTATGGCAAGCTATTCGCCGTACCTGCAATGGGTTATTACCATCTTTATGTTGCTTTTCGGTGTCAATTTCAATTTGTACTATTTCTTGTTATTGCGCCGCTTTAAGCCCGTTCTTAAAAGTGGAGAACTGTGGTGCTATCTGGCCATTGTTTTGGTGGCGGTAGGGCTTATTACCCGCAACGTATTGCCGCTGTACGATACGTTTTCGGAAACGCTGCGTCACGCGGCATTTCAGGCGTCGTCCATCCTCACCACTACCGGCTATTCGACGACCGATTTTGCCGCTTGGCCCGAGCTTTCCAAGGTGATTTTGCTGTTGCTCATGATAGTGGGCGGTTGCGCCGGCTCTACGGCAGGTGGCCTCAAGGTGTCGCGTGTGATCTTGTTGTTTAAGATCGTCGCCAGAGACCTTAAGAAAATGTTGCATCCGCGGTCGGTCGGTGTGGTGCAGGTAAGCGGTAAACCGGTGGAGGAACAAAGCTTAAACGGCGTATCTTCGTACTTCGCCTTGTATATGATTTTGTTATTAGCCGTTTTTTTGATCTTGTCATTTGAGCCGTTTTCCTTCGAAACTAATTTATCCGCAACGGTTGCTTGTTTTAACAACGTCGGTCCCGGCTTGGCGGGTGTTGGTCCTTTGTCCAACTATGCCGCATATTCCGATTTTTCTACGATCGTGTTGTCACTAGCCATGCTGTTTGGCCGTTTGGAAATCTATCCCATCCTATTTGCATTGACCCCCTCGGTTTGGGGTAAAAAAGGATGATTCAACACATACCGATTGCTGTGACGCAATCGGTATGTTTTTTTTACAAAATGCGTTGACAAACAACCCGCCTCGTGGTATAATTTCAAAAATCAGATCTTTAAGAGCGATCCCGAGAGGTCGTCAAGACTGAACCTCATCGGATGCGGCACGCCCGTATCTGTTTTCGTGTTGCGTCTTGCCACCTTTTCGTGGTAAGACTCTTTTTATAAGGAGGAGCACCATGTCACAACCGAAGGCAAAAATTTGGGGACAAACGACCTTTACGGACGGTATTGCTGCCCGCTTTTTGACCGACGATATGAGTGCCTACAATTTTCCGAAATATGCTGTTTTTCCCGGCTTTTGCGATGTGCATGTGCATTTTCGTGAGCCGGGTTTTTCTTATAAAGAAACGATCGAAACGGGCAGCCGTTCGGCGGCGGCAGGCGGTTACACCGCCGTGTGTACCATGCCGAATTTGAATCCCGTGCCGGATTCGGCGGAGCATATTGCCCTGCAGCAGCATATCATCGACCGCGACGCATGCATTCACGTCTATCCCTACGGCTCTATTACGGTGGAGCAAAAAGGGGAGCAGTTGTCGGATTTCGCCGAGATCGCTCCGTATGCGATTGCCTTTTCGGACGACGGCAGGGGCGTGCAGAGTGAAGAGATGATGCGAAGCGCCATGAAGCAGGCCAAAGCACTCGGCAAACTGATCGTGGCTCACTGCGAGGATAATTCACTCTTACACGGTGGCTATATTCACGACGGCGACTACGCTAAAGCGCACGGCCACAAGGGCATCTGTTCAGAAAGTGAATACGGCCCTATCATTCGCGATTTAAAACTCGCTGAGGAGATCGGTTGCGGTTATCACGTCTGCCACATTTCGGCGGCGGAAAGTGTGGAGGCAATTCGCAAGGCGAAAGCGCGCGGTGTGGACGTCACCTGTGAAACCGGTCCGCATTACTTGGTGCTGGACGATTCCTGCTTGCAGGAGGATGGCCGTTTTAAAATGAATCCGCCGCTTCGCAGCAAACGCGACCGCGAAGCACTCATCGAGGGGATCCGCGACGGCACGATCGATATGATCGCTACCGACCACGCCCCGCACTCTGCCGAAGAAAAGGCAAAAGGGCTCTCCCGCAGCGCGTTCGGGATCGTGGGGCTTGAAACGGCGTTTCCCGTTTTGTATACTCACCTGGTGAAAACGGGCATCATCACCATGGAACGGTTGCTGGAATTGCTCGTCTATAACCCGCGCAAGCGGTTTTCGATCCCCTTGTCGGAGGACTTTTCCGTGTGGGATCTTTCAAAACAAGTAACGGTTGACCCGACACGCTTTCAATCGCTCGGCAGAGCTACCCCGTTTGCGGGTGATACGCTGTACGGCGAATGTGTGCTGACGGTTTGCAACGGTAAGATTGTCTATCAACGATAAATGGGAGAGGATAGTATGGCTAAAAGAACAGACATTAAAAAGATTTTGATCATCGGCTCGGGCCCGATCGTCATCGGTCAGGCGGCGGAGTTCGATTATGCCGGCACGCAGGCGTGCTTAGCACTGAAAGAGGAGGGGTATGAGGTTATTCTGTGCAACTCCAACCCCGCCACCATCATGACCGATACTACCATTGCCGACAAGGTCTACATGGAGCCGCTCACGCTTGAATACATCGCCAAGATTCTGCGCTACGAGCGTCCCGATGCCATTGACCCCGGCATCGGCGGTCAAACGGGCTTAAACCTCGCCATGCAGCTTGAGAAAAAAGGCGTTCTCAAGGAGTGCGGTGTCGAACTGCTCGGCACGAGCAGTGAAAGCATCGAGCGCGCCGAGGACCGCGAACTGTTCAAAGAACTGTGTGAATCTATCGGTGAGCCGACCATCCCTTCTCAGATCACCTATTCACTTGAGGAGGCCAAACAAGCGGCGAAGGAGATCGGTTATCCGGTCGTTCTGCGCCCCGCGTTCACCCTCGGCGGTACCGGCGGCGGCTTCGCGTACAACGAAGAAGAGCTCATCGAAGTCGGCTTAAACGCTTTCAAACTCTCTCCCGTGCATCAGGTGCTCATTGAAAAGAGCGTCAAGGGCTACAAGGAAATCGAATTTGAAGTCATGCGCGACTCGCAGGATCATGCCATCACCATCTGCGGTATGGAAAACATCGACCCTGTCGGTGTCCACACCGGTGACTCGTTGGTGGTAGCCCCCATCATGACCTTAAGCAAAGAAGACGAAAAAATGCTCAACGACAGCGCCATCAAGCTGATTCGTGAGCTTAAGATCGAGGGCGGCTGCAACGTGCAGTTCGCGCTCAACCCCACCACCAGCGAATACTACCTCATCGAGGTCAACCCGCGTGTGTCGCGTTCTTCCGCGTTGGCATCCAAGGCCAGCGGTTACCCGATCGCACGCGTAACGGCGAAGATCGCGGTCGGCATGGCACTCGAAGACATCGCCATCGCCAACACCAACGCGGCGTTTGAACCGTCGCTCGATTACGTTATTGCGAAATTACCGCGCTTCCCGTTCGATAAGTTTGCCACCGCGCCCAACACCCTCGGCACACAGATGAAAGCCACGGGTGAGGTCATGGGCAT
>JAZNRA010000018.1:0-9170 GCA_045590415.1 Acutalibacteraceae bacterium
CAGTATGTTGCTTAAAATTTAATTTTTACTACCGTAGTGTCTGTTTTTGTACTGTCCGCACAAATTGGGGCAGTTCACTGCGGGCACCCCGTTTTTTTATTTCTGACACGCACGATATTGCGTCGGTGTCATGTTCAGTTGGTTTTTAAAGATATACATAAAATATTCCAGTGAATTATACCCGGAAGCAAACGCGATCTCCTTGACTGAAAGAGCGGAGGAACTAAGCAGATCGCAAGCGAATTTAAGGCGAAGCGTGTTTAAATACTTGTGAAACGTCGTGCCGACTTCTGCTTTGAAAAGCTGACCGAAATAGTTGGGGGAAAGAGATACCTTCTGTGCCAATTCCTCCAGCGTCACCGCTCCTCGGTAATGCTTGTTGAGGTAAATAACGGCTTGATGAATGGGAGGCGGCAACGTAGCGTTTGGTGATACGTTCGTTTGTTTTCTTAATAATGAAATGAGAATATTTTCAATCCCGTTTCGAATCAGCAACTCACAAAACGGGCGGTCTGATGCGGCTTCGCGCTCCAATTTCTGAAGTTTCTCTTCAATCTCTCGGGTTTCCTCGGCGGTGAATCGACAGTCGCAGGTGTGAAATTCCAGATAATCGGCCAATTCGTCGGATAAAAATTCTTTCTTTAGATGCACCTTATACAACACAAGATTCGTGAGAGCGGTCATGCTGTGGAAATCGTGATAACACATCAGATACGCGCATCCTGCGCCGATCTCGGAAACCGTGTTGTTGTGAATATGCCGTGCTTGCCCCGAAAGCACAATCTCAAACTCATAATAATCGTACCAGTGAACGGGAAAGGAAGTGCCGGCTTCTATGAAATGCCTGGAAATCGAAAAGCCGCGATCTTGATGATCAGAACTCGAATATGTGAAGATACGCTCAGCCATGCTTACACCTACAATCGTTGATTTTCTTAATTATATCCTATTTTTCTTGAATTTACAAGAGGGGGTCGTTTCTTGTAAAATATAAAGTATAAAGGAGGAGTGTACGTGATAGGGTTTGATATTGGCGGCACTAAATGCGCTGTTTGCATCGGCACCGAAACCGAGAATGGCATTGCCATTCTCGATAAGCGCGTGTTGCCCACCGATCTTAAGATTTCTCCCTACGAGATGATTGACCGCCTTTGTGCGGCGGCAGAGGAAATGGGCGGGCTTGCCGACACGGTCGGCATCAGCTGTGGCGGCCCCTTGGACGCCAAAGAGGGAGTTATTCAATCCCCACCCAATCTTCCCGGTTGGGACGACGTGCATATTGTCGAATACTTGCGCGATAAATACGGGGTGTGCGCCTATCTGGAAAACGATGCCAACGCCTGCGCCCTCGCCGAATGGCAGTTTGGTGCGGGTGAGCGGTGCGATAATATGATTTTCTTAACGTTCGGCACGGGCTTGGGTGCAGGGTTGATCTTGAACGGCAAGTTGTATGCCGGCACCAACGGCATGGCGGGCGAGGTCGGCCACGTACGCTTGGCGGACGACGGTCCTATCGGCTTTCACAAGGCGGGCTCGTTTGAAGGTTTCTGCTCGGGCGGTGGATTGGCGCAACTCGGACAAGCCCTTGCGCGTGAGCGCCTGCAAAACGGGAAAACGGTTTCGTTTTGCAAAGATCTGAGCGAAGTCGACACCATCACCGCCAAAAGCATTGCTGTGGCGGCGGATGCTGGCCACAGCGACGCAAAAGAAGTCTACGAACACTGCGGCACCATGCTCGGAAAAGGTCTTGCGATGCTCATTGATATTCTCAATCCCGAACGCATCGTCATCGGTAGCGTGTATCAACGAAGTCGGCATTTGTTGCAAGCGGCTATGGAGCGGGAACTTGCCCGTGAATGTTTGCCGCAAGCCCTTAGCGTTTGCCGTATCCTACCGGCAAAACTGGAAGAAAACATTGGTGATTATGCCGCGTTAGCGGTTGGTATTACAGGTAAGAGAGGAGAATAAATCATGCTGTATGAACGGTATCCCGCATTGCAGTCCTGCAAGGACAGCATTGAAGAAGCACTTCAACTACTCATCGAAACCTATCGAAACGGTGGTAAGGTGCTGGTGTGCGGAAACGGCGGCAGTGCCGCTGACAGTGAACACATTGTCGGTGAATTGATGAAAGGGTTTATGTCGAAACGTCCGGTAACGGATGAACGAATTCCCGAAGCGTTGCGCGCAGAATTACAGGGTGCCTTGCCCGCCATCTCGTTACCCAGTCAGGTGTCGCTTTTGTCGGCATACGCAAACGACGTATCCCCCGATATGGTATACGCTCAACTGGTGTACGGTTACGGAAAACCCGAAGATCTGCTGATTGCTTTGTCCACCTCGGGCAATTCAAAAAACGTTGTCAAAGCGGTGGAAGTGGCAAACCGCCTCGGCATGAAAACGATTGCCATGACAGGTATGGCAGAAAGTCAATTGTCTGCGTTATCCACCGTTACGGTGCGAGTACCCGAAACCGAAACCTACAAAGTGCAGGAACTACATCTCCCGGTATACCATTACCTGTGCGCTGAAGTTGAAAAAACGTTGTTTTCAAAGGAGTAAATCACCATGAAATACATGATTGGCTGTAACTTTTGGGGTTCAAAGCACGGAACCGATATGTGGAAATACTGGGACGAAGACTCCGTTCGCAAAGATTTGGAGCTCGTTTCACAGTACGGTGTCAGCTATATGCGCGTGTTCCCGAACTGGCGCGATTTCCAGCCCATTCATCTGGTGCAACAATGCAAAGGTGAACATCAGCAATATCGCTTTGCGGATGATAAAAAGATCGACAACGAGTTTGGTCTGGACATGGAACAGATCGAACATTTTCGCACGTTCTGCCGCATGGCACACGAGAACAACATAAAACTCGTGGTGTCCATCGTTACCGGTTGGATGAGCGGCAGATTGTTCGTGCCGCCCGCACTCGAACGCCTCAACCACATCAGCGATCCCGAAAGCTTAATGTGGCAGATCCGTTTGGCTCGCGGTCTCGTTCGCTACCTGAAAGATGAGCCCGCCATCGCCACTTGGGATCTTGGTAACGAGTGCAACTGCCTCAGCGAAGCCCCCAATCGCAATGCGGCGTATCTGTGGGCGGCAACCATCCGCAACGCGATCCTCTCGGAGGACCAAACCCGTATGATCATGTCGGGTATGCACGGGCTGGGCACCTATTCCAGCCAAAATCGCAAATGGTTTATTCAAGATCAAGCGGAACTCACCGACGTCTTGACCCCTCATCCGTATCCTTCCCCGTCGGTCGGCGGTGATGTGGAACCGATCAATCGCCTGCGTACCACTTTGATTCCGACGACGCACGTGGCGTTGTATTCAGGTGTTGGACATAAGCCCGCCATGATGCAGGAGATCGGTACCTTCAGCAACACGGTCGGCAACGAGAAAATTGCGGCAGACAGTGTGCGCGTCAACCTCTTGTCCGGTTGGGCAAACGGCTCTCTCGGTTATTTTTGGTGGTGTGCCTACGACCAAAAGCACCTCACCAACCCGCCGTACTGCATGAGCATGATCGAAAACGAACTCGGTCTGTTCCGCGCCGACTTTACGCCGAAGGATAACGCGTTTGTTATGAAAGCCGTGAACGAAGCGCTTTCCAATATGCCGTTCGGCGATCTCCCCGCCGCCGAGGTAGACGCCGTCTGCGTCATTCCGACGGAGCTGAACAGTTACTACGATCAGATGGGTGCTACCTATGTTCTCGCCAAGCAGGCGGGTATTAACGTGACCTTCGCCACCTGCGATCAGGAACTGCCCGAAGCGCCGATCTACATCGTGCCTGCTTTGATGGGCTGGAGCGCCATCACGCAGGAAATGTACGCGAAGCTCGTCAAAAAAGCGGAAGCGGGCGCGGCCGTGTACATGTCCACCGGCACCGGCTTTATCAGCGAGATCGAGGATAAAATGGGGCTAGAATCACTCGGCATGATTAACTCGCACGAGATTCGCGAGGCGGATTTCGGTACGTTCAAAGTCCCGTTTGAGTACGATAAGAAATTCTTGTTCCGCAGCGTTGGCGCCGAGGTGCTCTCGCAGGACGACGACGGCACGGTGATCTTCTCCAAAATGCCGCGCGGCAAGGGCGCTATCTATTTCTTAAACTTCCCGCTGGAAACGATCGCTTGGAATCAGCCGGACGGTTTCGTTGACTATCCGTATTACAAGATCTATCAAATCATTGCCAAAGATGTCTTGGCAAAGAAACCGGTCGTCAGCAACCACCCCGACGTGGCACTCACCATACACCCGATTGATGAGAAACGCTCCGTCGTTGTGGCGATCAACTATTCCGACCGCGACCTGCCGTTCGATATTAAACTGAACGGCGGCCGCATCACTGCCGTGTATTACGGTAACGATAAGACAATTCCCTCTTGCGATGCAACCGTTTTTGAAATAACGGTTTAACTTGCACACCGCCTCTTAGTGTGATACAATGATCCCATCACACTAAGGGGCGGTGTTCGTTATGCAGTTTATCAACGTGCGCGGCGGGTTGCCCCGCCTTTCGTACCGTATAGCGCACGGCAAAGCGTGTAAGGTCGCTTTCATGGGCGGCTCGGTTACGGACGGCATGGGTGCTTCGGCGGTCAAAGGCGGCTGGCGCATGCGGGTGTTTAACTACCTGCAGGAAACGTACCCCACCGTAGAATTTGAACAGATCGCCTCGACCATGGGCGGCAACGGTTCACAGTACGGTGTGTATTTCGCCCGTCAGTTCGTGGCGGCAAAGCATCCCGACGTGGTGTTTATCGAATACGCCGTTAACAACGCGTACGATGGCTGCGGCGACGCGGAGACCCTGTGGATGCACTACGAAACGATGATCCACACGATCCGCACCGAACATCCTTATGCCGACATCGTCTTGGTGTACGTGTCGGATCTCTTGCATCGCTCAAAAGAGATCATTCCCGTTTTGGAACAGATCGCGGATAAATACGGGCTGCCGTCGCTGAATTACTACGAAGCCGTTATGCAAGCGATGGGGGATGCGTCGAATTGGAAGAACTTTTACATCGACGGTGTCCACGCCAACGATAACGGTTACGACGTCATGGCAGGCGTCGCCAAAGAACTGCTTGATCTTTCCATGCGAACGCCGTCGGAAACTTATCAAACGGCGGCAACGCCGCCTCCGCAGGCACGTGTGCAGAGTGAGGCGAAGGTGCTTTTCACCTTCACGCTGGAGCCGACACCGTCGGGCTGGGAAAGAGCAGAAAAATTCTCCTATGCAGGTGGTCCTCGCTATAACGGAAACGGCTGTATCCAAACAAACGAAACGGATAAGCCGATCACCGTCAGGTTCAAGGGAACGGATTTCGGCGTACTGGTGGAATTCGCCAAAGACGCCGGCGTGCTGGAATACAGCGTTGACGGCATCGCGGGAACCTTGGATTGCGCGCTTAATTATTCCAACCCCAAAGCCAGAATGCTCCTAAAAAACGGCACCGACGGGGAACACACGGTTACGATGCGGCTTGTCAGCGGGGAACGCATGGCGATTGCCGCGTTCCTGCTCAACGGAACCGTCATGAGTGTCAGATAACGATCGCAATTTTTGATTTTATGATAAACCGAACATGATTTTGTAAATGAAGGGACGTTTTGTACATGAAAAAGACGCTGGCTATTCTCTTTGCCGCCGTCATGGTGTTTACGTGTGTCGGATGTGGGGGAAACCCTGCCGATTCCGCAACTGCGACGACTACCACCGCACTTGATGCAACCACCGTGGATACGGATTATACGGATCAAACCACCCTTCCGTCGAGCGGTTCGGTATCCTCGAAACAGTCGACGAAGGCATCTTCCACCAAGGGAACGACGACTGCTCCGAGCACCGCCTCGAAGCCGACGAAGTCTTCGAAATTTCATACCGCTAAATACAAACGGTACGGCAAGTATGTCACGGTACGCGGCGGCATGAAAAACACCGCTTATCGAATTGTCAACGATCTTGAACTGCGCGTCTCGTTCATGGGCGGTTCGGTAACGGCCGGTATGGGCTCGGGCTCGACCGGCGTCAAAGGCGGCTTCCGAACTCGTCTCCTTAACTTTTTAAAGGAGGAGTGCCCCTCCGCTGCTTTTGCCGAAACCAGTTCCACTCTGGGTGGTAACGGCTCGCAGTACGGCGTGTATATCACCGAGCAGATGATCGCCTCCACCAAACCTGACCTTGTATTTATCGAGTATGCCGTCAACAATGCGTACGACGGTGTAAAAGATGCGGATAAGCTGTGGAATCATTATGAAACGATGATTCACACGATCTACAAACACAACCCGTATGCGGACATTGTACTTGTATACGTGTCCGACCGCAGTGACGTTGCGAAAGACGTCATTCCTACATTAGATCAAATTGCGGATAAATATCAGTTGATGTCGGTGACCCTGGCCAAGCTGATGCAGGATAACCCCGCCAGCACTAGCGCCTATAAGTGGGAGCATTTTTACGGAGACGATTCGGTCCATCCCAATGATACCGGATACGATTTAATGGCAGAGGTGCTGTTTGGTGCTGTCCAATACGGGCTCACGACCACACCGTACACTTACGCGAAGCTACCGTTGCCCGCAGCGAAAGGGGCACTTCAATCCGAGGCGAAAGCCGTTGCGGCAAGCTCTTGCACCGTGCCGGCAGGATGGGCGACCTCCTCCAAGTTCTCTTACGAGAGCAAATTATTCAACGGCTGCATTCAAACCACCGAAACAGGCAAGACGCTCACGGTGAAATTCAAGGGCACGCATTTCGGCGTGTTGGTTGAGTTTGCCGATGATGCCGGTGTGCTGGAATACAGCGTTGACGGCGGTGCCTATCAGCAGCTCAATTGCAAATTGGACTATTCCAACCCCAAAGCGCGTATGCTGCTCGAAAACGCCGCTGACACGGAACACACGATCACGATGCGACTGGGCAGCGGTGCTCGCATGGCGATCGCCGCATACCTGCTCAACGGAACTGTCATCAGCGTCGGATAAAATCAAAGCAAAAAGCAGGCCGACTTACGAGTGAACTGCCCCAATTTGTGCGGACAGTACAAAAACAGACACTACGGTAGTAAAAATTAAATTTTAAGCAACATACTGACATCGCATTTCAAGTGGTGTCAGTTTTGTTTTTAGTTGGATGCGTTGGTTGTTGTAGAAATGAATGTACTCACCTATGAGGAGGCGAGCCTCCTCATAGGTCTGAAGTTTTACTCGGTAAATGCACTCTGTTTTAAGAATTGAAAAGAAATTTTCAGCTAAAGCGTTGTCGTAAGGATTACCACGTCTTGACATTGACGGAGTTATGCCGTAAGATTGAGTTAGCTTAAAATATGCTGTCGATGTATATTGAAAGCCTTGGTCACTGTGGAGTTGCAGCTCTGCGGTGACCCTCTCTTTTTTCTTAGCTTCTCTAATTGTACTCAAAACAAGATTTATGTTTTGCTCGGTACCGGTCTTGTAGGCAACGATGCTATTGTCAAACAAATCCCGAATGATTGATAGATACAGTACTCCTTGCTTTGTGTGTATGTATGATATATCTGTAACCCACTTCTGATTCGGTCTTTCAGCAGAAAAATCTCTGTTCAACAGATTGGGATACTTATGCAGATAATCTCCGTAATTACGATATTTCTTTCGTCGGATTACTGACAGTAATCCATATTTTTGCATAATTCTAAGTACGGTCTTTGGATTGCAGTGAATACCGTTTCGTTCAAGCCATATATGTACTCTGCGGTAGCCGTAAGTTTTTCCGCATTCATCTTGGCATTCTCTTATCTTTTCAGCTAACGGCAGATCCCAAGCAGGTATATCCATTCGAGATACATATCCATAATACCCGCTTCGTGATACGTTAAAGAATCTACACATTTCACTAATTGAATATTTATCTTTGTGACGGTAGATTACCATATATTTTACGCTTGTTCTCACTTCCTTTCTGTGAGCGAGAGAAAATCCCGCATTAGTTCATTTTCCATTTCTAATCGCTTTATGTGCCTTTCTTTCGTTGCTAATTCATATTGTAGTTGAGTAAGTTTGCTTAATCGCTGTACCGATGGCGGCAGTTCTGTTCCGTCTTTTCGAGGTCTACCTTTGGGCTTAATTGATATTCCTGCTGCAAGCTTTCGCTTATTTTTGTTATATCTCGTTTTAAATTCCTGTACTTGTTCTTTTGTAAATCCAAACCTTTCTGCAATTTCTCGTAATGTTTTTCCTTGTTCCCAAAGTTCTATTATTTCTTTCTCATATTGTTTTATATGTCGATATTCTCTTGGCACAAAAAATCCCCCTATGGTAGTTTGTTTTATTCTACCATAGGGGGTCTGTTTTTTCTATTGTCCGTTTTTACTGGACTTGTGCACTGCGGGCACCCCGTTTACTTTATTTATACATTATTCTTCGACGCCAGAAGCGACCTTGTCGAACATTTCTGTGATCTCATCACCGGGCGCCTTCGTAAGCAACGAAACAACAATTGCTACGATCAAACTGCACACAAAACCGGGAATAATCTCATACAGCGCAAAGTGCGGTTTTACAAAGATAAGCCAGAGAATATCCACAAGCGCACCGGTAAGAATACCGGCAACCGCGCCTTGGAAGTTGAAGCGACGCCAGAACAGCGAGAGCATAATGGCAGGACCGAATGCCGCACCAAAGACACCCCACGCGTTTTCTACCAGACCCATAATAGTGCCGGAATTGGGGTTTGCCGCTATCAACACGGCAATCACTGCAATAACGAGCACCACAAAACGGCCCGCCCACAGCATCTCCTTATCGGAGGCCTTGTTACGACGGAAGATCGGCTTATACACATCGCTGGCAAAAGCCGATGCCGAAGCCAGCAACTGGGAATCCGCTGTACTCATTGCTGCTGCCAGGATGGCCGACAGAAGCAAGCCGCTGATTAGCGCCGGGAATATCTTTCTGACCATTTGGATAAAGACGGTGGAACTATCCGCGATGTCACCTAAGAATAAATGACCGATGATGCCGGCAGCAACCGAGAAAGTCAAAATCAGCACCGTCCAGGTGATACCGATCTTGGCGCTCTTGCGCAGATCCTTATCGGAGCGCAGGGACATGAAGCGGATAATTATATGCGGCATACCGAAGTCGGAGGCCAAGCGGTCTTAGGAAGA
>JAZNRA010000019.1:0-9174 GCA_045590415.1 Acutalibacteraceae bacterium
GTTGTTGTCGCGAACCAGGTGAGCGGTGGACTTATCCAGCTCATAGACCGGACGATCACCGTCAAACTTGCCGCTGTCCTCAACACCGTAATCTTTGCACATCTTCTGCAGTTCGCAGTTCGTGGAGCGTTCGCAGGACAAGCATTTCTTCTCGTGGGTTGAGAGGATCAGCTCCAACGTGGTCTTGCGGGCTTTCTGCACGCGAGCGGTGTTGGTCTGGATCTCCATACCTTCTGCAACGGGGTACACGCAAGCGGTAACCAGACCGCGAGCGCCGGTTGCTTCGACAACGCAGATACGGCAAGCGCCGATCTCGTTGATATCCTTCAAATAGCACAGGGTGGGGATTTCCACACCGGCTTGACGGGCGGCCTCCAGAATGGTGGAACCCTTGGGAACGCTAACGGCAATGCCGTTTACTTTTACATTTACCATTTCCATGACAGGCACACTCCTTCCTTAATTCTTGCTGATAGCTTTGAACTTGCAGTTGCCGAGGCAAACACCGCACTTGATGCACTTGTCAGTGTCAATGGTGTAGGACGGCAGCTTGTGACCGGGGGCGATATAATCCGTCTTGGTGATCGCGCCGACAGGGCAGTTGCGAGCGCAAAGGCCGCAACCGATACATTTATCCTGGTCGATGACGAAGGACAACAGATCCTTACAAACACCGGCAGGGCATTTCTTATCGACAACGTGAGCAACGTACTCGTCGCGGAAGAAGCGGAGTGTCGACAGGACCGGGTTGGGAGCAGTCTGACCTAAGCCGCACAGCGAGTTCTCTTTGATGTAGTAGCACAGTTCTTCCAAATCATCGATATCCTGAAGAGTGCCTTTGCCGCTGGTGATCTTCTCCAGCTTTTCAAGCAGACGTTTGGTACCGATACGGCAGGGTGTACACTTACCGCAGGACTCGTCAACGGTGAATTCCAAGAAGAATTTTGCCATATCCACCATACAGGTGTCTTCGTCCATGACGATCAAACCGCCGGAACCCATCATACAACCGATCGCGATCAGGTTGTCGTAGTCAACGGGCGTGTCGATCAGGGAAGCGGGGATACAACCGCCGGACGGGCCGCCGGTCTGTGCCGCTTTGAAGGTCTTGCCGTTCGGGATACCGCCGCCGATCTCTTCAACGATCTCACGCAGGGTGGTACCCATCGGGATCTCAACCAGACCGGTGTGCTTGATCTTACCGCCAAGCGCGAACACCTTGGTACCCTTGGATTTTTCGGTACCCATCGAAGCAAACCACTCAGCACCCTTTAAGATGATCTGCGGAATGTTAGCAAAGGTTTCCACGTTGTTTTCAACAGTGGGGCAGCCGTACAAGCCCTTGACAGCCGGATACGGAGGACGCGGACGGGGTTCGCCGCGGTTACCTTCGATAGAGGTCATCAAAGCGGTTTCCTCACCGCACACGAATGCGCCGGCGCCCAGACGGATCTCCATATCGAATTCGAAGCCGGAGCCGAAGATGTCTTTACCGAGCAAACCGGCCTCACGCGCATCGTCGATAGCGATCTGCAGACGGCGGACGGCGATCGGATACTCCGCACGGACGTACACGTAACCCATCGTTGCACCGATCGCGTAACCGGCGATCGCCATGGCCTCGATCAGGCAGTGCGGGTCACCTTCCAGAACCGAACCGTCCATGAACGCACCCGGGTCACCTTCGTCAGCGTTACAAACAACGTATTTCTGCGGTGCCTGGTTGGGAGCGGTCAACGCCCATTTGCGACCGGTGGGGAAGCCCCCGCCGCCGCGGCCGCGCAAGCCGGAATCGGTGACGATCTGGATGACCTGCTCGGGCGTGTATTCCGTCACGCACTTGGCAAGCGCCTGGTAACCGTCGTTAGCGATGTACTCGTCGAGCGACTCGGGGTTGATAACACCGCAGTTGCGAAGAGCAACACGGACCTGCTTTTTGTAGAAGTCAGTTTCGTTAAGTGCTTTGATGGCACCGTCGTCTTCAACGGTCTCATCATACAGCAAACGAGTGACGATACGGCCTTTCAGCAGATGCTCGGAAACGATCTCGGGGATGTCTTCTACCTTTACGCGAGAATAGAAGCAACCTTCCGGATACACGATCATGATCGGGCCGAGTGCGCACAAGCCGAAACAACCGGTGCGAACGACTTTGATTTCTTCCGTTAAATCGTTTGCAGCAATTTCCTTCTCAAGAGTTTCAATGATCTCCTGGCTGTGAGAGGAGGTACAACCGGTACCGCCGCAAACCAATACATGAGAACGATACATTCTTTTCCCTCCTGCCTTACTTCAACAGTTTGTCAATGGTGTACTCCGCAACCGGATTACCGTTGACGATGTGATCGGTTACCACACGAACCGCCTTTTCGGGGCTCATCTGACCGTAGGTGACTTTCTCTTTACCGGGGGCGATTACTTCCACGATCGGCTCAAACTGGCACATGCCGATGCAACCGGTCTGCACGACTGCTACGTTCTGCACGTTGCGTTTTGCGATCTCTTCAACAAACGCGTTGAGTACCGGGCGGGCACCGGCGGCGATACCGCAGGTTGCCATGCCGACGACCACACGGATGCCTTCGTGAGAGCCCTCGCGCATCGCGATCTTTTCACGGGCTTTTTCCCGGATAGCTTGCAATTCAGCAATGGATTTCATAACAAAACCTCCTATTTACTACAATACTTTATTACGCCTGACTGTTCAGCGGAAGCAATCCCTCCGCCATGTTTGCATCGATCCACTCCATCACATCCGGTTCGGACAACGGCACGTCGTCAAGCACCTCGCGCAATGCGCGGGTATCCAGTTCAAACGAGCGGTCATCCACCTTGTGACGGTACACAAAATCCAGATGCGGATTCAATCGGATCAAGGTGGACACGGTACCCGCCATGTCTCCGAGAGGCATGCGGTCAATATGTGTTAATCCGAACGTCGCGGTGACCGCCGTTCCTTCACCGACCGTTGATTGAATGGCCAGTTCGCCGCCGGCCATCTCCGCCGCCATACGGAAGAGGGGAATCCCCATACCGACCTTGCGGGTGGTGCGCGTGGTGTAGAACGGGTCGCGTACCTGCGCCAGTTGTTCCGATGTCATGCCGCGACCGTTGTCCGCGATCACAAGAGTTAAACGGTCGTTTACCGTATCCTCAATCACCGAAAGTGTAATCAGCGTCGCACCGGCAACGATGGAGTTCTGAGCAATATCCAGAACATTCAGCGATAATTCACGCATGACTTATTTGCCGTATTTTGCCAAAATACCGGGTACGTCGTCGGCGGTCAGGTTACCGTACACGTCGTTGTTGACGGTGAGAACCGGAGCCAAACCGCAAGCACCGATGCAGCGGCAGGCAGACAGCGAATATTTACCGTCGGCCGTGCATTCGTCGGCGTCGATTCCGAGCAGTTCTTTGAACTTCTCGAACACGTCACCCGCGCCTTTAACGTAGCAAGCGGTACCGAGACACACGGAGATGTCGTACTCGCCTTTGGGCGACAGCGCGAATTGCGCATAGAAGGTCGCCACACCATACACCTTTTCCAACGGCACGTTCATGCCTTCGGCGATCATGTTTTGAACCTCCACCGGCAGGTATCCGTAGATGCCTTGTGCTTCCTGCATAACGCCCATCAGGCGGCTGGGATCGTGCTTATTCGCATCGATGACCTTTTGCAGAGCAGCAGCTTGTTCCGGAGTACCCTTGAAAGGAAGTTTGCTGATTTTCTTTTGCATTTGCCTTTTCCTCCTTGACAGTTTTCATACCTGACCACTATTATATATGATAAATCAGAAATTTGCAATGGTTATCTGCGTGTTTGTTAGAAAAATGTCAAACTTTTTTCGCGAAAAAACGAAAAAACACGAAGGGTTTGACATTATGGGTGAAAATTACTATAATTTCACTGTTTGAAAGAGGAGTGACCCATGAAAGATCAATATATTTTAACGCGTCGAGCATGTTATCTCGGCATCATGATACAGTCGCTTATATTAAATCTTGCACCGCTGTTTTTTGTAGTTTTACGTGAACAGTTTTCGATTTCCTTTGAGGAAATCGGGAGACTGGTACTCATCACTTTTTTGGTACAATTATGTGTGGATTTTTTGGCAGCGTATTTCGTAAGCGCCATACCTGCTCGCTTATGTATGATTCTGGCGGAATCGGCAGCGGCAGGCGGATTGATTTTGTTTTCCGTTTTACCGAATATCATGTCAAACGCGTATGCGGGCATGATAATCGCCGCTACTGTATATTCAGTAGGCGCGGGGCTTTCGGAAGTAATGATCAGTCCAATCGTCGATGCGATTCCCTCAAAAGACAAAACCTCCGCAATGACGTTGCTTCATGGGTTTTATCCGATCGGTCAGGTGTTGGTCGTCTTGTTGACAACGTTGGCGGTTGCGGCTTTTGGTGAACAATATTGGCCGTTTATTATGGCGGCTTGGGCGATCTTACCGCTTGTAAATTTGGTAATCGTCACCAAAATGACGTTTCCGCCGATGCTCAAAGGTACTGAAAAGACACCGATACACACGTTACTTAAAAGACCCTATTTTTGGTTAATGATTATTTTGATGGTGTGCGCAGGTGCGGCGGAGATTTCCATGTCGCAATGGGCTTCACTGTTTGCGGAGGAAGCACTCGGTGTATCCAAGCTGGTCGGTGATTTGCTTGGTCCTTGCCTTTTTGCCGTGTTTATGGGGCTTGGCCGTCTGTTGCACGGTGTGAAAGGCAGCAAACTTCCGATGCTTCCCTTATTGTTGATTTGCAGTATAGCAACTGTGTTTTGCTATTTACTGACAGTTTTTGCGGCATTGCCCATCTTATCGTTGATCGGGTGTGCGCTGTGTGGGTTGGCGGTCAGCTTGATGTGGCCCGGCGTATTGGGCGTGGCGTCCGTGCGTTTCCCGAAAGGCAGCACGTCTCTGTTTGCCTTATTGGCACTCGGTGGGGATATCGGGTGCTCCCTTGGCCCGTGGCTGACGGGCTTGGTGGCGGATACCACATCGTATGGACTGAAAGGCGGATTGTTAACCGCCGCTCTCTTCCCAATGTTAATGGTGATACTTTTGATAGTTGCACAAAAAAAGAAGGTTGAGAATTAATCTCAACCTTCTTTTTTACGCTTTTAATAGGTCCTCGGTAACGCTTCGCAATTGCGCGGCAACCGCATCTGCTGCATCAAGTGTAGCACCGGTTGCAGTGACGTATCCTTTGATCTTCGGTTCGGTGCCGGAGGGGCGCACGATGATGCTGGCATGGTTTTCCAGCTCAAACACCAACACGTTGGCACGGGGGAGAGTAAGCATCTCCGTCTCTCCGTCAGCGGTTTTGCGCTCGGCGCTCAAATAATCCGCTGTGGCAAGCACTTTCAGTCCACCGAGTTTTTTCGGCGGTTTGGAGCGCAGTTTTTGCATAATACCATCCATGGCCGCCATGCCTTTGGCACCCTCAAACTGCACGTTGACGAGCAAATGGCGGTACGCACCGTGTTCGTGATACAACACTTGCAATACATCCAACAAACTAAGTCCGTTGGCTTTGTAATACGCCGCCATTTCACAGATCAGCATGGAGGCAACCACGGCATCCTTGTCGCGGGCGTGTGTGCCGGCAAGACAACCGTAACTTTCCTCGAACCCAAACTGGAATCGCTCAGGCGTTCCCGCTTGTTCCATCTCCACGATCTGTTCACCGATATACTTAAACCCGGTTAACACGTTGCGCATTTCACAGCCAAAACTTTCTGCAATACGCGTTGCAAGGTCGGAAGTTACGATGGTCTTGATAACAACCGGGTTTTCCGGTAACGCGTTTTGCTCGGCACGGCAGGAGAGAATGTAGTTGAGTAGTAAGCAACCGGTCTCGTTACCTGTCAACAGAACGTATTCCTCGTTTTGACGCACCGCAATGCCCACGCGATCACAATCGGGATCTGTAGCGAGCAGTATATCCGGCTCGACCGTTTCGGCGAGCTTTAACGCCAGTTCAAACGGCTGTCGCAATTCGGGATTCGGGAACGGAGCGGTGGGGAAGTTACCGTCCGGCAATTCCTGCTCCGGAACGACCGTTACCTGCGATAACCCGATTCGCTCCAAGATCTTGCGTACCGGCTTATTTCCCGCGCCGTTAAGCGGGGTGTAGATCACTTTCAGATCGCTTTGTGTGCAAATGCCGGGGTTGATCTGCTGTGAGGCGACACAGGCAAGAAAGGCGTCAACGACCTCGTCGCCAACCATCGTAATGCGCCCGTCTGCAACAGCCGCGTCAAAATCCGCTAAACGAATATCCGTGAACAGATCCAATTTCTGTATACACTCGGTGACGGTATTCGCATCCTCGTCGGTCATTTGATACCCTTCGGGGCCGTAGCATTTGTACCCGTTATACTTGGCGGGGTTGTGACTTGCCGTGACCATAATTCCCGCCTGGCAAGCCAAATGCTTTACAGCGAAAGACAGCACCGGCACGGGGGCCAGTTCCGCAAACAGATGAACCGACACGCCGTTGCCCGCGAGCACGCGCGCCGCTTCTTTTGCGAACAGATCGGACTTGATACGCGAATCGTAGCAAATGACCACGCACGGGGCAGGATAGCGCGAATTGAGATAATCGGCAAGACCTTGCGTTGCCTTGCGTACCGTATACACATTCATGCGGTTAGTTCCCGCACCGATCACACCGCGAAGTCCCGCCGTTCCAAACTCCAATTCACGGTAAAACCGATCGAAAATTTCGTCTTGGTTGTCAGCAATGCCGCGTAGTTCAGCGCCCAAATCGGGGTCATCAACAGCATCGGTGAGCCAACGCTCATAACTCTCAGAAACGCTCATAACAGCATCCTTTCTGTGTTTGATGTGTTAATTATACCCTTTTTTGGTAAAAAAATCAAGTCATGCCGTTCGACAGCAAACGCCGCCCACCGTGCGTGACGGTGAGCGGCGTTTATAAAACACGTTAATCTTCCGGTATGAATGCTTGTTCTTTATACAACGTCAGTAACCATTCCGGCAACTCATCGCCCGGATAATATGAAGCGTAGGACTCGTATTCGCACCAGTTATCGTGCATTTCGATGCAATCGTCAAGCGAGATGCAGTAAAACGGCTTGGTAATGTCGGGGACGGTGTTGGCGGTGAGAGAATTGGCAAAGCTTTGGATGTCGGACAGGTATTCGAGGATGTCCTCATCCAGTTGTACGTTGCTGTAGGGGGTATCGCCGGGGAAGTTGTAGCAACCGATCCACAGACTGTCTTCCTTATCCAGTTGCGTTCCCTCGCGAAGCAACTGTAACAATTTGGTGCTTTCGGATGCCGCTTCCGTATCGGACGAGAGAAATGCCTGCGTTGTTTTTGGCAGTACACCCGTATCCATGGGGACGATCATGTTATACCACTTTGTTCCCTCATAGAGACTACATTCCAGATACCCCAGTACGCTGCCTGCCGAGGGATTGACTTTGTAGAAATCATCTTCGGAGAAACTGCTCATCAAAGCATACCATTTTTCAAAGCCGATCTCGGCGACTTCTGCACGCAATGTCTGATATAAGGTATCCTCTTTAGCACCCTTGCTGAATCCGTTGCGGCTCACGGATACCCGCGCGACGCTTTCCGGCAGATCCATGTACACCTTACGGAACGCTTCGGTATCGTATACCGCGCCGTACATAGCCGCTTGATCTTCTTGACTCATCAGAATGTTGCGCAGATGGGTGGTGCCGCCGCTTTTGATCGCCACCGAAACCCGTGTGAGGTCACTTTGGTAAAACCGTTCGCGCGAGGTTTCCAACAAGTCCAAAGAAAATTTAAGCTGTTTCGCAACGGTCGCTTTGGCGGTATCGTCGGTCAGCTCGATCTCGGAGATCTTGCTTTCAAAGTAATCAGCGTTGCCGTAAAAATGGGTGCTTGCCAAGACGCTAACCGATTGAATCTCGTCTGCTTTGGGGGAGTAGGATGCCGTGACGTGATACAACCCGTACATACCGCCCATATAGACACCGCCGAATACGACGAGCGCCACGATGCTGGTGGCGGCACACTTCATGATCCCCTTGAAACGGCGGGTGGTGATGACCTCGTATGCCAACATCAGCACAAGTGAGATGACGAGCAAGATCACGATAGTGCCGAGGAATTCGGCGTCGAGACTATCTTTGGATGCCAGTGTGTCAAATAACCCGTACATTGCAATAGAGGTGAGCACCGCACCGATCAGCAGCCGGTAGACGGCTTGCAGTGCGCGGTTGGGCGCGGATTGCCCCGCTGTTTCACTGCTGCGGCGCACGAACAGAAGCAACGCAATGCCGCTGTAGATCAAGCCGACGATCAGTGTGTAAATACCACTTGACAGGGAAGTGAGGGCAATATCGTAATCGCCGAATATTACGCCGAACACAAATCCCACCGGCACGTTATATTCGTAACTCAACACAGAGGCAAAAGGAAGATTTCTTACCAGCGGGAACGCATCGCTGACTCCCATAACGGCAAGCAGGATCAGCAGTCGTGGCAGGAAGATCAGCAAGAGGGATACCAATACGTTGCTGAACACCGTACCGGTGACGGTCATGGCGATGACCACGCTTGCCGCGATCAGCAGTGAGCCGGCAAACGCATTAAAACAGGTTAAGAACACGCTGCTGTAATTGACGGTGTACAGATGCGGTAAGACGGCGTAGGCAAAGGTGATAAGGGCTGTCGTGAAGACGATGATAAATAACAGCCAGGTCACGATCGCCGTAAAAAAACTTAAAAATAAGCATTGCCGTGTTTCGGGAATCGCATGATAGAAATCGCTGGAATCCCGTTTGTTCAAAAAGTTGAAAAGGTACAACGCCATCAAAGGTGCCACCGCGCAGAACATCAGCAGGATGAGCGGGTTCATTTCAAAGTAATTCACGGTGTGGGCTGTATAATGCGTAGAGGGGAGATCAAACGTATTCAAATACCGCATAACCGGTGTGATAAGCCCGATCAGCGCAATAGCAACGGTGGACAGCACGCCGATGATCCGTAATTGTTTGATACCGTCGAGATACAGACGGGGACTGAAGATTCGTTTTTTCATGTCTTACACCTCCAGCATATCGCCGGCCGTATAGCCGAGCGCTTCCATTTCATAGGTAAAGACCTCTTCAAGCGTTAGAGGCAGAATATCGAGCAA
>JAZNRA010000020.1:0-4789 GCA_045590415.1 Acutalibacteraceae bacterium
AGAACGACATGGCTACGATCCGACTTCACGCCGCCGAGGCGCTGCCAACCGGTCTGCATGGTGCCACCGTCAGCAAGGAAATACCACGTGCCGCCAAGGTTGAGCCACCCTGTTGCCATCGCGCCGCCTTCGTTCATGTAGTACCAGGTGCCGCCAATATACTGCCACCCGGTTGTCATGGCACCGCCCTCGTTCATGTAGTACCAGGTGTTACCAATGTACTGCCAACCGGTCGTCATGGCACCACCTTCGTTCATGTAGTACCACGTGTTACCAATATACTGCCAACCGGTCGTCATGGCGCCGCCTTCGTTTAGATAGTACCACGTGTTGTTGACATACAGCCAACCGGTTTGCATGACGCCTGCCGTGTTAAGGTAATACCAGGTGTCATTGACGTACTGCCAACCCGTTGCTTTTTCACCGTTGATATAGTAGAACCAATCCGAGCCGTCTAACACCCAACCGTTTTTCTTTGCCTCTACAACAACGTCAAATGTATCCGAAAAACCACCGTAAGATACCGTAACGGTTTTCGTGCCCGGCGTGGAGCTGTATCCGCTAACGGTATAGTCGGTTATCACCGTGCTTGTACCGTTGTTGTAATAGGCAGTAACCACCAATCCGGTCGCATCAAAGGCGTCGCCCTCGGTATACATCAGCTTGTTCGGCTTGGTTGTCACCGCAACGCTCGTTAACGTCTTCGCGTTAACCGTCACCAAAAAGGTCGCGGTTTTGCCGCCATAACTTACCGTAATCGTTTTCGGGCCCGGCGTGTAAATGTCTCCGCTGATCGTATAATCCGTTATATCCGCACTCGTGCCGTTGTTGTAGTTGGCAGTAACCACCAACCCGGTCACATCCAACGCTTCGCCTTCGATATAGATCAGCTTGGTCGGATGTTTCGTGACCGCGATCGATCGCAATGTCCGCACGTCACCGCATTCATTGCATACGGTATCAGTCGCGTCGGTGTACACGTGTACCGTCGTGCGCACCTCATCACACACGTTACAAATGGCGTCGCACACGTCGGTATAACTGTGTTCAGGTGCTAAGCGTACCGCACTGCATTCGTTGCAGGTGGAATCGCAGGGACCGCTGTAATTGTGATCCGCCGCCACACGCTCAGCGCCGCATACGTTGCAAATCTCATCACACGAATAGGTATACGCATGCGCAGCTGCCTGCCGTATATACCCGCACAAATTGCAAGTGTCGTCACATTCGTAGGTATAGGTATGCTCAGGCACCTGTCGGGTATTGCCGCACACGTTACAGGCCGGGTCGCACACACCATCGTACTGATGCCCCGCTACCACACGGATATGACCGCATCCCGGCACGTTACAATCGAAATCGCACTCGTTGCTGTATACGTGATCCGGTACATCGCGCACGTAATCACAACCCATAATATTACACGTTGCATCACAGTCGCTGGAATATACATGTTCCGTAATCTTACGGATCGCGCCGCACACGTTACAATCCGCATCGTGATTGTCACCGTAGGCGTGCGGACTCGGTGCCACACGTTGCACACCGCATACGTCGCAATACTCGTCGCAGACCCACGAATACCTATGATTGGACGGTGTACGGTGCCCACCGCACACGTTGCAGTCTGCATCGCAGACATTATCGTACACGTGCCCTGACACCGTGCGGATCTCACCGCAAATATCGCAGATAGCGTCGCAATCGTTTTGGTAGGTGTGTCCGACCTCAGCACATACCGGCGTGTCAGCGGTGCGCACCGTGAGCGGTGCGCTCGCCGCACTGGCGTAATACTGCGCAGTCTCCGCCTTACGGCGGAAAAACACGTAATTGGTAGAGGCATTCAATCCGGTAAAAGTCGGACTCGCTTGCCAGTTAACGCCGTCCAAACTGTACTCGTACCCGCTCGACGCCGTCAAGGTGACGGTGCGGTAGGTCTTGCTCAAAAGCACCGGTGCGCTCGGGGTACTCGGTACCCCTTTATCGGTTGACGCAATCAGCCCGGCACTTGCCCCACCGGCATAAGCCGTATCCGTCTTTGCATACCGCTGATAGAAGGTATACGCCGTTCCGCACGAGAGCCCCGTAAAGGTCGGGCTTGATTGCCACGTCGTGCCGTTTTTGCTGTACTCACAGCCGTCCACCGCGTTCAGCGTCACACTGTTTGCCGTCACCGATGCCACCGTGGGCATCGGCGGGATCTGTGTTTGCACTGATCGATCGGTGGTCACCGTCCGCGCGGCGGCAAGACTCGGCTCAGCGGTCGCGGTTCCCGCCACCCGCTGGTACACGGCGTACGTCGTATTCGGTGACAATCCTATAAACTGCGTACCGCTCTGCCACTGCACACCGTCAAGACTATACTCGCAACCCGCTACCGCCATCAGCATCACGGTGGTATCGGTATACTGCAACACCAACGGCGCAACAGGTGTTTGCTGGGATGCCTTCAAGGTGACCGTCAGCGGCTCGCTGATTCCGCTCTCGTCCGCAACAGCGGACGTCTTCACCCGCTGATATACGGTATAGGTTGCATTTCCCTCTAAGCCGGTAAAGAGCGGACTACTCTGCCACGTGGTCCCGTTTAGGCTGTATTCCATTCCCGCAATCGATACGACCTCGATCTGACCGGAGCATTTATCTTTCAATACCGGCGCATGCGGTGTGCGGCTGTGCCCACACACCTCGCAGGTATGTTCTTCATTGCGGGTATACGTATGCTCAATTTCGCGTTCGTATCCACACACGTTGCAAGTCGTGTCACAGGTGTTCGAGTAGGTATGTGCTGCGGACGACGTGCGCGTTACCGTACAACCGTTACACTGCGTGTCACACGCACCCGACCACGTATGCGGTGCCGTGCGCGTTGTCAAGCACACGTTGCAAGACGTGTCACAATTGTTCGAGTAGGTGTGTGCTGTGGACGACGTGCGCGTTGCCGAACAACCGTTACACTGCGTATCACAATCACTCGACCACATGTGTGGTGCGATGCGTGTTGCCGTACAATCGTTACACTGCGCATCGCAATCACTTGACCACGTGTGCGGTGTCGTGCGCGTTGCCGAGCACATGTTGCAGGACGTGTCACAATTGTTCGAGTAGGTGTGAGTGGCACTGCCAATGCAACTGTTATATACCCAACTGCTGGCTGTTAAATCGCCGTTGTTACTGCCAACCGAAATCATGCTTCGTTGTTCTGCAGTTCCGCGATAATACACATTCGTAAGGCTATCGCACCAGGAAAACGCGTAATCCCCAATACTCGTCACGCTGTCCGGAATTGTGATCGAGGTAAGGCTATCGCAATCGTAAAACGCCTGGTCCCCAATACTCGTCACACGGTTCGGAATCGTCACCGCGGTCAAACTATCACAATTGTAAAACGCACGCTCCCCGATACTCGTTACGCTGTTCGGGATGGTATAGGCTGTGTTGGTCTTGCCGGCAAGGTATTGTATCAAGGTGGTCATGTTTTTGTTAAACAATACACCGTTTTGCGAAGTATACGCGGTGTTGCCGGCCTCGACCGTGATGCTCGTCAAACTGCTGCAAGCGGAAAACGCATACTCACCGATACTCGTCACACGGTTCGGAATCGTGATGCTTTTCAAACCGCTACAAACGTAAAACGCATACTCACCGATACTCGTCACACGGTTCGGAATCGTGATGCTCGTCAAACCGCTGCAATAGTAAAACGCCCAGTCTCCAATACTCGTCACACTGTTCGGGATGGTGATGGAGGTAAAATTTGAACAATTATAAAATGCACCGTACGGAATTTGTGTTGCACCGGTTACCGTTACCGATTTCAAACTTGACGGGATGTAATAATAATAATGAAAAGAAATAGAATTACTTGAATAATATTGCTCCGTCGTACCGCTTGTGTAGCTTGATGTACATCCGAAAATATAACCAAACACCGCATCGTACGTGCCGCTCGCTGTTCTTGACGAACCTATAAAAGGCAAGGTGATACTTTCAAGATTTGTGCAGCCTTTAAATACACCATCACCTATACTCGTCACGCTGTTCGGAATCGTGATGCTCGTCAAACTGCTGCACCAGGAAAACGCATAACTCTTGATGCTCGTCACGCTGTCCGGAATCGTGATGCTCGTCAAACCGCTGCAACCGGAAAACGCCCAGTCCCCGATACTCGTCACGCTGTTCGGAATCGTGATGTTCGTCAAACTGCTACAACCGGAAAAAGCTTGATACCCGATACTCGTCACGCCGTCCGGAATCGTGATGCTCGTCAAACCGCTGCAACCGTAAAACGCAGACCCCCCGATACGCGTCACGCGGTAGCCACCCAAGGTTGACGGGATGGTGACCGCACCGCTGATGGAGGTATCCACGTCGGTAATGGTGGCTTCGCCGTCCGACACGGAATACGTATAGTCACCCGATGTTGCCGCGCTGACCGACAGGGTACCCGGCAGTACCACGCACAACAACAGCATCAAAATGCTTAGCGAAACTGTGATTTTCTTGAACATATGCTCGCTCCTTTTCATCAAACAAAGCAACCGTGCAATCAAAACGGCACGCATAACACATAGTATACAATTGTAGCATACCAAATTTTCCCGCAAAAGTCAAACACCGCCTCACGGCGGGCAGTTTGATCGGTTCTTGTCACGTCATTATAACGGAACGGATACATCCGTTCCCTACCCCCCTTCACATTTCGCGCAAATATCGTAGGGCGTCGAGGGCGAACGCCGCATACATTCCGCCGCGCCGTCCCGCAACGCCTCCCTCTGACGAGGGAGGTGGC
>JAZNRA010000021.1:0-24073 GCA_045590415.1 Acutalibacteraceae bacterium
ACATGGCTACGATCCGACTTCATATGTATGTCGTAAAGGGTGATACTATGTTTCGTTTGTTAGTCGTTTCCGATACGCACGGTGACCGCCGCGCGCTGCAGGCGGCGATCGACGCGCAACCCGATGCCACCTTGCTGGTGCATTTGGGAGACGGCGCCGCTGATCTTACTGCTATCAGCGAATTTATTACCATTCGCACGCTGCAGGTGTCGGGAAATTGTGATTTTTCCTCGCCGCATCCCGACGATGCCGAATTCCGTTTCGGCGGTCAGTTGTTTTTTGCGGCGCACGGTCATCACTACGGCGTTAAGCACGATCTGTACCGTTTTTCCTGCGCCGCCAGCTCCCGCGGGGCGCGCGTCGCGCTGTTCGGTCACACCCACGAAGCATTGACGATGTACGACGACGGTTTGTATCTTGTAAACCCCGGTTCACTCGGGCACGGCCGCACCTATGCCACCATTGACGTTGATTCGGCGGGCGGAATTGTGGCAAACATCGTCAAGCTGCGCTATTAACAATGTATGCACCGCTTGAAAAAGCGTGTAAAAAAGGCAGAGCCGGTGGCTCTGCCTTTTTTACAGTATATTTAAAATATCCACTAATCCATGAACCTCCGGCACTTCCTCGGGGTGCTCATCCAGTTCGCGGGTGTTAAGGTAAATCGCCTGCATACCGGCGCTTGCAGCACCTTGAATATCGTTGATCGGATGGTCTCCCACGTAGACGCAGTTTTCCGGCGCAACGCCGAGCCGCGCCGCCGCCCGACGGAACAGTTCCGGATGCGGCTTGTGAATTCCCTCGTCGCCAGATATGATCGCCAGATCGGTATATAACCGCATTCCCGTTACATCCAGTTTGCGATTTTGCAATAACGGATTACCGTTCGTTATGATGCCGATCCGATACCCGCGCCGTCGCAACGCTTTAAGCACCGCAAACGTTTCGGGATACAGCGCCGAATGCAGCGGGAACAACCGATGGTATTCCCATAACAGCTGCTCACCGGTAACGTCCTTGTTAAACGGCCACCGCTTGATAAACTCGTGGAAAAACGTGCTGTAATCGACGTAACCGCCGTTGTTTTCCACGCACAGTTGCTGCGCATAATTCTCAAGCCGTTCGGCATCCACCGCCTGCATGTGCCGCGAAAGCAACTGCCGCGCGACTCCCAAAAACGCCGCTGTGCGATCCTGCAACGTATCGTCAAAATCAAAGATCACGGCTTTTTCGCCGTTTTGCCCGGTAAGCACCGCTTGTGCCGCTTCGGCATCGGCGGCGATCTGTTTTTTCAGTTGCTCCACGTTCGTAAAACGACGTTCTTCCCGCAAAAAGCGAATGAGCATCACCTGCACGGTCTGCCCGTACAATTCCCCGTCAAACTTTTGGATCCACGTCTCCGCCTGCGGCTCTTTTACACCGCCGACCGTCGGATGTATCCCGATATTGGTCACCGCATGATACTGGTGCCCGCCCACCACAACAAGTGACGCATACACGCCGTAGCGCGGCACGGCATAATCGGCGGGAAAGACCTGATTGAGCGTGGGAACGCCCCACTGCCGACCGCGGTGATCACCGTCGGTCACCGGCAGTTCCACCGAAAACGGCCTGCCGAGCAACTGTGCGGCGGTCGTCATATCGCCCACGGCAACCGTCTCCCGCACACGCGTGGAGCTGATCGGTTCTCCGTCGCGTTCAACCGCGCTCACGACCCTCACGCGGATTCCGAGCGGCTCACATAAGGTGCACAACGTGTCTACGGTGCCCGCCCCGTGTTTGCCGAACCGATAATTATACCCACAACACACAACGCGTGCGCGCAACCGATCACAAAGAATCTCCCGTACAAAGCGCTCGGGAGAAAGGTCACACACCGCTTCAAACGGCATGTCGATCCATTCATCCGTCCCGAGCGTGCCGAGCAACTGTTCTTCGCGATAAGCGGTCAGCAAGCGACCCGCACTATGCTTGGGAACACCCGTCATGCACAGCGCCGTCGCGGTCAGGATCGCGCCGTCGTCATCAATCACGCCGCAGGCCGCCGCCAGCACCGCACGGTGCCCGATATGCAACCCGTCAAACACGCCGAGTGCTACGGCCCTACGCGCGGTTGGCAGCGTGTCCCGCTGCTGCCACGTATATCGTTTTACCGCCACCGCGATCCCTCCTTTTTCCATCTTTTCATTTTTTCCATTTTAGTATATCATACTTGTTGTAAAAAGCAAAACTTGTTTTACAAAAATACACAGAAAATACACATTCCGCTTTTATGATTAGAATTGTATATTTATGTCCAAAGGAGGAAATTCCCGATATGATCAACGTACAAAACCTGACCAAGCGATACGGTTCTCACCTTGCGGTGGACAACATCAGCTTTCAGGTGAACGAGGGTGAAATTTTAGGTTTCCTCGGGCCGAACGGCGCGGGTAAATCCACCACTATGAACATTCTCACCGGTTATCTGTCGTCTAGCGAGGGCACCGTGACCATCAACGGACACGATATTTTAGAGGAGCCGAACGAAGCAAAAGCGAGTATCGGCTATCTGCCGGAACAGCCGCCGCTGTATCTGGATATGACGGTGCGCGAATATTTGGATTTTATATTTGACTTAAAGCAATGTAAATTTAACCGTCAGAAGCACCTAAAAGAGATCTGTCGCCTGATGCAGATTGACCACGTGTACAACCGTCTCATCAAAAACCTGTCCAAAGGTTACCGTCAGCGCGTCGGCTTTGCACAGGCGCTCATTGGCAATCCGCCGGTACTGATTTTGGACGAACCCACCGTCGGTTTGGATCCGAATCAGATCATTGAGATCCGCGCGCTGATCAAAAACCTCGGCAAACACCACACCGTGATCCTCTCCTCGCATATTCTGCAGGAGATTGAAGCGGTGTGTGATCGCATCATCATTATCAACGAGGGGAAGCTCGTCGCCGATGATACCGCCGCGGCGCTTTCCGAAAAATATTCGTCCGACCGTCGCCGCATGGCACTTGTTGCCGGTGACGAGAAACGCGTAACCGATATTCTCACACACCTCCCCGGTGTTGAGGACGTCGTGTGCTACGGTGAAAAAGAGGACGGCGTATACGAATACGCCATCGAGCCGCAAGACGGCGCCGATTTCCGCCGCGCCTTGTTTACGGCGCTTTCTCAGGCAGGATATTCGCTTCTCGGCTTACGTTCGATGGAAATGTCATTGGAGGAGATCTTCATTTCGCTCACGCGCGAGCAACTCCCGCAAACCACCCGTAAAGGAGGAAAGACCAAATGAGTGCCATTTTCAAGCGTGAATTCAAAACCTATTTCACCTCCCCGATCGGCTATGTCGTGCTGGCACTGCTGTGCGGTTTAAGCAGTATGTTTTTCAGCAGCAACACGCTGCAAAATCAATCCGCTGACCTTTCCCCTGTGTTTGCCTCGGTGATGTCCGTTACGGTTATGATCATATTACCGATCTTGACGATGCGCTTGATGAGCGACGATAAGCGGCAAAAAACAGATCAGGCGTTGCTCACCGCCCCCGTCAGCTTGACCGGCATCGTGCTGGGCAAATTCTTTGCCGCTGTATTGCTGTTTGCTATCGGTATTTCCATCAACCTTGTGTTTGCCGTTATCATCGCCACTCAAATTACTCCCGATTGGTTATTGGTCTTCGGCAATTATATCGGTCTTTTGCTGCTCGGCGCCATGATTATCGCCGTCGGTCTGCTGATCTCATGCTTAACCGAAAGCCAGTTTGTCGCCGCGCTCGGCACATTTCTTACCTCATTTGCCTTGCTGATGATTGATGATATCGGTGCCATGATTACCTCAAGCGAGTGGGTTGCCGACATCGCCGGGTTTTTCTCCATCTATCAGCGATATATCCCCTTCACCAGCGGTTTAATGCAATATGACGACATTATCTTTTTTGTCAGCAACACCGCACTGCTTTTGTTCTTAACCGTTCGCGTGCTTGACCGCAAACGGTGGAATTGACGAGAGGAGGCCATACGATATGAGCAACTTTGATGACATCAAAAACACTCCCCCTGAATCGGAAAACCTCCCTGCAGAGGTAGAGATCACCCCATCTGTGGAAAAACCGGGGAAACCGAAATTCAACTGGCGCACCAACCGCAAATTGCGTCTGGGTGCCACCGCTACGGCGATCACGATCGTGGTCGTAGCCGTGGTCGTAATCATCAACATTATCTGCGGCATTTTGGCAGACCGTTTCCCGTGGACACTGGATCTCACCGCAGACCAGACTTATTCCCTCTCTGAAGAAAGTCGAAATGTCGCCAAATCGGTTACAAAAAAGGTTGAGATCGTTGTGCTTGCGGGTGAAGAGTATTTTTCCGCTCCGAATACCGGTCGCGAGGATTTCGACACAATCTACCGCCAGTTCTATTTATTCTCAAAGGAATATGAAAATTTAAGCGGCGGCAACGTCACGACTGCTTACGTGGATCTTGAAAAGAACCCCACGCTGTCGCCGTCGTACGAAGAAAAATACGAGGCAACCAGCGGCAACATTTTGTTTGTCTGCGGCGAGCAGTATCGCATGATCTCCTTAAACGACCTGTTAGATGTGGATGACTCCAATTATTATTCCCCTACCATCTCCTCGCTCGTCGAGCAAAAGCTCGCCACCAATATCAGCAGTGTGTGCGGCGGCAAAACCGTCACCGTCACGTTCTTGACCGGTCACGGCGAGAGCGAAGATTCCATCGCAGCACTGAAACGGTTGTATGAACTCAACGGCTATTTCACCCAAACGCTGGACTTCACTACCGCGCAAGCCATCAGCGACACCACCGGCGCAATCGCCATTGTCGGTCCTACCAAGGACTATTCGGTGGATGAAATCAAACGCCTGCGCGAGTGGCTGAACAACGACGGTAATCTTGGGCGCAACCTGTTTGTGTTTGCAAACTTCGCCGGCACCTGCCCCAATCTGTACGATTTCCTGTCGGTGGATTACGGCATTACCGTTACCTCGAACATCATTATGGAAACCGATGCCAATAACTATCCGATAAACTACTATGGCGGCTATCTCCCGCTGAACACCGTCATAAGCACCAATTTGACCACAACATCAGCAAACAAAAAAGTTGTCATGCCGTTTACACTGCAACTGCTCACTTCAAAAAACGCCGATACCGAAAAGCTCACCAACCATACGCTGGTCTCTTTCCCCGAAAGCAGCCGCCTGACCCCATTCACTGCTTCATCGTCTGAAACAAGCAACGAGGAAGTAACGCAGTTGGAGGCAGATACCTATCCGGTTATCGGCATGGCATATGCCTACGATTACGATATGGTTAACAACAAAACCGTACAAAACTATGTCGTCGTCAGCGGCAGCTATCTGTTTGCGGACGCGGACTACCTTTCCTCCACATTATATGAAAATCAGAACGAAAGTCTCGCAATTGACCCCTTGCGCACCATGTGCCCGTTGGGAAACACGGTTTCTGTTTCAAGTAAAGATCTGTCGGCAAATACGGTGTCCTTTTCTTCTCTGACAGCAACGGTCTTAGATCGCGTTTTCACAGTCGGAGTTCCTCTGGTGTTGATCGTTATTTGCTTGGTCGTCTTCTTTAAGAGGAGGCACTTATGAGTAACGGTGACACGACCCACTCGAACCTGCCGCAAAGCGGCTGATTTCGGGTCTTTTCACCCCGTTCGATCTTGCAAGGCGCCAGCCTTGCTTCGCCCGAATGAATTTAAAATTCCTCGAAATCCCCTCGCTTTGCGGTCGGAGATTTTAAAAAGAGGCAATTTTGGTTCAGCCGAGGCAAAAACGCAGCGAATACGGTCCGTATTCGCGAGTATTTTAACGAAGGATGTGCGGAACTTGCCCTTTTTTAAACAAGGTTCGAATGAGTCGCGTCGCCTTAAGCGCATGACAAAACGCACCCGCTCGCTGCTGTATTCGATCATCGCGCTTGCGGTGGTCGGCGGGCTGCTGACAGGCCTATTGTTGCTGCTTCCCGAGAAAGATGATAACGCAAACGACGATCCCGTTGCGGATACTTCAGTCGTGCTGTTTGATAAAAGCAACCAGGATACCGTCAAGTTGTCCTCTGCCGTGATCTCCTTGGCCGACGGTTCGTATACCATTGAAATGGCGGACAACGACTTATACACCGTGAAAGGATACGAGGACTTGCCGCTTGATCACACGGTGCTTGCGGATGCCGCGGATTCACTGCTGAAAGTTACCGCTGCCCGCCTTGTGTTGGAAACAACGGAAAGTCCTGCCGATTTTGGGTTTGACGAAACGACTGCCACCGTCTCCGCTGCCTATTCCGACGGTTCTGCTTTTGCCTTTGAGATCGGTGATCTTGCTCCTTCCGGTGAGGGCTATTACGTGCGCGAAGTCGGCAAAAACGCTGTTTACCTGGTGGACCCGACCTTCTGTGAGGCCGTTGCCTGTGAGTCCACGCAATATATCAACCGGATGCCCGTCATCGCTCCCACGGCGGAGGAGAGCACCGACACGGTCGTTGTGCGTGACGTCACGTTGACCGGAACCGTGCGGCCGCAGACCGTTTCTTTTCAAGTTGCCGAACAGCCGGAGAATCCCGAGGAAAACCTGGTAATTTCGGGCTATGCCATTCAAAAGCCGTATTTTCATGCGGTGGACTCCAACAGCCCGCTCATCACGTACGGTACGTTCTCCGGTTTGGCGGCATCCGACGTCATCGCGCTGCGTCCCACAGCGGCAGATTTAACAACGTACGGTCTGTCTAACCCCTATTCGGTATGCACGGTCAATCTGTCGCTGCAACGCACCACCGAAACAAAGGGCGACGACGGCGAGGCTGATACCGAAATCTCGTATCACAGCACCTTTAACTACACCATCAAGCTCGGCAAGACCGATAAAGACGGCAATTACTACGGTGTGGTATATGCCGAAAACAAGTTGATTCCCGTGGTGTATCTGTTTAAACCGAGCGCGGTTTCCGCTTGGGCGGAAGCACAGTACGAAGACGTAGCAGACGATATGCTGTATTTCCAGCACATCACGAATCTCACCTCGCTTTCGATCACCGATAAAGGAGATACGAAGACGTTTGCCCTGGAGCATATCGCGGATGAGGAAGATACGGATAAGAACCTGACCGTCACGGCAAACGGCAAGACCTATAGCACGCCTGATTTCCGCACTCTGTACTCCTCCTTGCTCGGTTTGTACCGCGTTGGCGCCACCGATGAAACTCCCACCGGCACCCCGATACTGACGATACAGTTTACACCGATGAAACAACACGGCTCGGCAACCACCGTCCGCGTTTACGAATACACCGCCGGCTATTGTGTTGCCGTTCATAATTCCGGTGAAAAGCATTTGCTCAACGCCAAGGACGTGCAAAGTCTGCAAAACAAGTATCAGAAATTCTTAGCCGGTGAAAGCATTTCCTAAACACATCACAACGCGCCGCGAGGGGTGTTCCCTCGCGGCGCGTTTTATATGCCGATTTCGTTCACTACGGCTTCATACGGCAACCCCCACACCCGATGCCGCCGTTTTTTATCACCAAAGCTGCGCACCGTAACGGTACAGGTGCCGTTACGGCGTTGCCATACGCTTTGTGTCACGGTGATGTGATCCACCGCCTCACGCGGCAAATACACCCGATAAAACGCGAGTCCGCGCGGGTACCATACTGTTACAGCGATTTCGTCAGCACCGAAACCGGCGCTGCGAAACCCCAGAAAACGCACGGCAAGCCACCAAATGCCAACCACCGTACACACGAATGCCGGCACCTGCCAAAAGCCACCTGCCATCCACGGCGGCAAGCCGACAGCCGTAAATAACAGCGGCAATGCCACGTATCGCCAAAACGCTCGGCGTGTCGCTGCGATTTTTCCTTTTTTCAAAGGATATCCCGGCAGCAGACGTTCCACCCCTTCGCGCAACGTCTTGGGATCAGCCGCCGGAATAAGAACGGGACGGGCACCCAAATCTCTGCCGTATCCCGCAGCGGTGATCACCGCGGTATAGAGTCCTTGTAATCGCATCAGCAGCGTCTGCCGCAATTCCAAGGCGGTGATCTTATCGCGATCAATCAGCACGTCGCGCCGCGTAAACAAACCCGACACTAAATGCAACTGATTGTTTTGCACCGCCGCATAAAAACCGATATACCGCAAAAACGTATTCAGCACCGCCACGCCCCAACCGATCAAGAGTAAATTCGCAACAAGGCGTAGTGCCGATGGGATCTGCTCTATCGGAAAACGCTGTAAAAGGCCTACCGCATCTACCGAAAACCACTCGCCCAGCAATGTGCTTAACTGTCGCAAGGCAGGTGCGGCGGTCAACAGTCCCACCGCCGCGTTGGAACCGCTGATTGCCGTCACGACTACCGGCCACACCCGCGCGCGAAAGCGCTGTACCGAACGGTCTTTCAGTAAAAACAACCGCCGCACCTGCTTTGCAGAGAGGTAAAGCACGGCATCCGACCGCCGCCGTAAGCCGGCGGTGTTCACGCGCACGCGCCGCCCACCGCACAACGCAAGAAGCAACGTGCGCTCAATTTCAACTGACGCCGCATCCTCCGCGCGGATATGCAACGAGCGGCGCATAAGCGCGCCCTGCCGCACACCGATGCTGCAAAAGCCGTTTTGTGTACGCCCTACCCGATATCGAGCGCTATTCCGTTTTATCACCGAATATCCCACCAGTGCCGTACACAATAAAAGCGCGCGCACAGTGGCGCGCAGATTAACAAGCGGTATCAACGCGGATAAAAACAACCACAGCAAAAGCGGCCACCACCGTCGCATATCGTATAGGATATAAGCACCGTGCGGTCGTTGTTCCATCAGCACTCCTCCAGTCTTGCCGTTAAGCGGTTAGCGATCTCCTCATCTAAGAGCGGCAACACCGTACACCCGCCCGCAAACCGCAGCACCACCGTTTGGCAGTGAAACAACCGATCCAACGGCGATATCCACATTTCAAAGGTTCGCAGGGCACTCAGCGGCACGATTGTTTCCCATCGCCACAACACACCATATCGCACATAAATGCGCGTATCGTCCATCTCACCGTAAAGCGAGTCGGTTACCCGCGGCACATACCACACAAGCAATAAAACGGCAACAAGCGTTGGTGTCAACGACCACAACGACTCCGTTACCCATCGCAACAGCAAGGTGGCGCCAGCGGCCACGGCAATGAGCGTCGTGCGCAATACCGCCCGTGCACCCGCACCGACACCAAAGGTCATAACGCTTCTCCTTCCCGTTTCGTACCGTTCAGTATAGGTATGCCCAACCGTACCGAAACTATGTTGTGCCGACCGTGAGTGCGATTGCATCTTTTTTAAAATTTCTCTTTACAAGCGGAATATTCTGTGTTATACTACCCTAGCACGCGAATGTGCACATCCCCGATCCGGTCTGCGGAGTATGCCCGTTGGGACGCACCGTTTCCCTTTCTGGATCTGCGGAAATACTAAAAGAGGTGTAAAACCATGTTAGCAAACGAAAAAACCGAAATCATGCAGCAGTATGCCACTCACGAGGGTGACACGGGTTCTCCCGAAGTCCAGATCGCGGTACTGACCCGCCGCATCAACGATCTGACCGAGCACTTGAAAGAGCATCAGAAGGATCATCACTCCCGTCGCGGTCTTCTCAAGATGGTTGGTCGCCGCCGTGGCCTTCTCAACTACTTGATGAAGAAAGACATCATGCGTTATCGCGCGATCGTCGAGAAATTGGGTCTGCGTAAATAAAGCTTCTCTGAGGCAGGCGAGCGGCACGCTCTCCTGCCTCAACCTGCTTTATTATCCCTGTCTGAATCGGTATGCGGGGTCGTGATTTTTTAGCAGTGAAACGGGTGTTTTTGCAAAAGAACATCGGTTTTATTGCTAAAAATCTCATCCGCATACCGTTTAGGAAATATATCATAAACGGAGGAATGTAACATGTTCGAAAACTATCGCGTATTCGAAACCACTCTTGCCGGCCGTCCTTTGAAGGTCGAAACCGGTAAAATGGCTCAACTGTCCGGCGGTTCCTGCATGGTGCGCTACGGCGACACCTCGATTCTGTGCAACGTCACCGCTTCCGCCAAACCCCGTGAAGGTGTGGACTTTTTCCCGCTTTCCGTGGACTATGAAGAGAAGCTGTACGCTGTCGGTCATATTCCCGGCTCGTTCCAGCGCCGCGAAGGCCGTCCGACCGAAAAAGCGATCCTGACCTCGCGCGTCATCGACCGCCCGATCCGCCCGCTGTTCCCGAAGGATATGCGCAACGACGTTTCCATCGTCTGCACCGTCATGTCCGTCGATCCCGATTGCCCGCCGGAAACCACCGCCATGATCGGCGCTTCCATCGCCATCTCCATCTCGGATATTCCGTGGGACGGCCCGATCTCGGGTGTTGTGGTCGGTTTGGTTGACGGCGAGTACGTCATCAACCCCACCGCTGAGCAGGAAAAGAAGTCCGACATGCACGTCACCGTCGCTTCCACCGCCGATCTGGTTGCCATGATCGAAGCGGGTGCTAACGAAGTGGACAACGACACCATGTTCGAAGGTATCATGAAAGGCCACGAGGCCAACCAGCAGATCGTGGAATTCATCAAGGGTATTCAGGCGGAGATCGGCAAACCGAAATTCGCGTTTGAATCCAACGATCCCGATCCGGAAATGTTCGAAGCGATCAAAGAGTTCGCTATTGAAGACGTGCGCTATGCGCTGGATACCGACGATAAGCTCGTCCGTGACGAGCGTCTGCTCCCCGTGTACGACAAGGTACACGAAAAGTTTGACGAGGTCTATGCCGAGCAGATCGGCAAGATCGACGAGTGCCTGTATAAGCTGCAGAAATACGTTGTGCGCCGCTGGTTGCTGGATGACGGCAAGCGTGTAGACGGCCGCGCGATCGATGAGATCCGCCCGCTCGCCGCTGAAGTTGATCTCCTGCCCCGCGTACACGGCTCCGGTATGTTCACCCGCGGCCAAACGCAGGTGCTCACCACCGTCACCCTCGGCAACGCAGACGATGCACAGCTGCTTGACGGCCTGGATGACGAAACCGAGAAACGCTACATGCATCACTACAACTTCCCGTCCTATTCGGTCGGCGAGACCAAGCCCTCCCGCGGCCCCGGCCGTCGTGAGATCGGTCACGGTGCCCTCGCAGAGCGCGCGCTCGTGCCGGTGCTTCCCAGCAAGGAGGAGTTCCCCTACACCATGCGTTTGGTGTCTGAGGTCCTCTCTTCCAACGGTTCCACCTCGCAGGCATCCATCTGCGGCTCTACGCTCGCATTGATGGCGGCCGGCGTGCCGATCAAGGCGCCCGTTGCCGGTATCTCCTGCGGTCTTGTGACCGAAGGCGACCGTTTCATGACTATGGTCGACATTCAAGGTCTGGAAGATTTCTTCGGCGATATGGACTTTAAAGTCGGCGGTACTCACAAGGGTATCACCGCTATCCAGATGGACCTGAAAGTGCACGGCCTGACCCCCGCCATCATCAAAGAGGCACTGGAAAAGACCTACAAGGCCCGTCTGTACATCCTCGACGAGATCATGCTCAAAGCCATTCCGGCTGTGCGTGAGGAGCTCTCGCCGTGGGCACCGAAAATGCTCTCCACCAAGATCGACGTGGATAAGATCCGCGAAGTCATCGGTAAGGGCGGCTCGGTCATTCAAAAGATCCAGGCAGACTGCAACTGCGATATTACTATTGAGGAGGACGGCTCCGTGTTCATCGCCGCCGTCAACACCGAAAACGCGAAGCAGGCGCTTGCCATCATCGAAACCATCGCTAAAGATCCTGAGATCGGCGCGATCTATAAAGGCCGCGTAACCCGTCTGATGGCGTTCGGCGCGTTCGTTGAGATCGCACCCGGCAAAGAAGGTCTGGTACACATCAGCAAGCTCGACGTAAAACGCGTTGAGAAGGTTGAAGACGTCGTCACCGTCGGTGACGAGATCCTCGTCAAAGTCGTCGAGATCGACGAGCAGGGCCGTATCAACCTCTCCCGCCGCGATGCGCTGGTGCAGGTCGAGGGCTTGACCGTTGAGGAATCCGCCGACGAGCCCCGCCGTCCGGCATCCCGTCAGGGTGGTTTCCGCCGCCGTGACTCCCGCCGCCGCGAGGACTGATCCTTTAATTTCAAAGCACCCGATGCCAAACGGCATCGGGTGCTTTTTTACGGTTTGCGCAATAAGTTCGGTCGCACGTCGCCGCGTTCAAATCGCTTACGCAATTTTTCCAATGCTTTCTTTTCGATGCGCGACACGTACGAACGCGATATGCCCAACTTTTTAGCCACCTCCCGCTGTGTCAGCGGATCGGCGAGCAGGCCGTATCGCCGCTGAATGATTTCCTTTTCCCGCTCATTCAGCGTTTCTTCCATGTAGCGATAAAGCTTGGTGGAATTGATCTTCAGATCCAGATCCTCCAAAATGGTATCGTCTTGCGTGATCACGTCCATCAATGTTAGGGAGTGCCCCTCTTTATCTGTTTCGATCGGCTCCATGATGGACACGTCCTGCGCCGTCTTGCGGTTGGCACGGAAATACATTAAAATTTCATTTTCCACACACCGCGCCGCGTAAGTCGCCAACCGCACCCCCTTTGTATAGTCAAAGGTATTGATCGCTTTGATCAACCCGATGGTACCAATAGAAATTAAGTCGTCCTGATCGTGCGAGGAACTGTAATATTTTTTAATAATGTGGGCAACTAAACGCAGATTATGCTCTACTAAACGGTTGCGTGCCGCAAGATCGTCCTGCTCACGGAACGCCACCAAGCAAGACTGCTCATCTTCGGCCGACAGCGGATGCGGGAACGAGCCGGTGTTGACAACCTGAAGTGCCATGAAAAAAATGCGCGACAAAGCCCCGAACATTTCAAGCAGCATGGAAATCCCTCCTTTCTCCACACTATATGAAGAAAGAACGGCTTTTTTGCCTGTCCTCACATTCAGATTCAGACAGTTCCGCCAAAAACCGAAAACATCATGTAAAAACAAGGAATATTGATGTAAAATAGGCGTTTTCCCTTGCTTTTCTCCCAAAAATATGGTATGAAAAAGATAATATCACTCAACGTATGAGGAGGCCGTAAAATGAGAACTGATTTTTACGAAGAAAAAACCGCCAATTTCCCGAGAATTCAAACAGATAAGCTTTTTGTGGACTATTCAAATGCCGCAAAATACACCGGCTTTATGGATGATGCCTTTGCGTTTGTTGAAAACTCCCAATTATTAAAACCCGAACTGTGGGATCGTTTCGTTCAGCAGTTCCGTGAAGAGGCCGATACTGACAACGGCTGGCGCGGTGAATATTGGGGAAAAATGATGCGTGGCGCCTGCTTCGTATACTCTTATACCAAAAACGCAGAACTGTATAGCATTTTGGTCCAAACCATCAACGATATGATCGAAACCGCCGACAAGGTTGGCAGAATCAGCAGCTACCCTGTGGATCTGGAGTTTGACGGCTGGGATATCTGGTCGAGAAAATACGTCCTTTTAGGCATGCAATACTTCATGGAGATCTGTGACGATGCCGCTTTGAAAGCCAAAATCGTCGAATCGATGTGCAAGCAAGTCGATTACATTATCTCCAAGATCGGCGCGAAAGAAGACGGAAAACTGCCCATCACCAGTGCGACCTGCGAGTGGCGCGGTCTTAATTCCAGTTCTCTGTTAGAGCCCATCGTCCGCCTTTACAATATCACCGGCGAACAAAAATATTTTGACTTTGCCGAATACATCGTCGAAGCGGGATTCATCGACATTGCTAACCTTGTTGAACGCGCTTACATAAACGACTTTGACCTGTATCAGTATCCGGTCACCAAGGCCTACGAGATGATCTCCTGCTTTGAGGGACTGTTGGAATTCTACCGCATCACCAAAGAGGAGAAGTACAAGACGGCCATCCTCAATTTTGCCGACCGACTCTTGGAAAGCGAGATCACGGTGATCGGCACGTGCGGATGCACCGGTGAGTTGTTCGACCACTCCGTGGTACGTCAAGCAAACACCACCAATCACCCGATCAAACAAGAGACCTGCGTGACGGTCACGCTGATGAAATTCTTGTATCAAATGACCTTGCTGACGAGCGATCCTAAATATGTCGATGCGTTTGAAACCGCCTTGTACAATGCGTATTTGGGCGCTATGAACACCGAAAACGTCGTTGAACCCCGCCTTATGGAGCAGCAACCTGATTGGACCTTTGAACCGCTCCCGTTTGATAGCTACAGCCCCCTCACCGCGGGTCATAGAGGCCACTGGATCGGCGGCCTTAAACACATGAGCGACAATCACTATTACGGTTGCTGTGCCTGCATTGGTTCCGCCGGTATCGGTATGGCTCCCAAGATGCAACTGCTCACCACCAAAAACGGTTTGGCGCTGAACCTGTTTATCAACGGTAAGGTTGTTTCTAAAACACCGACCAACCAAGACGTGGTCTTGGATTTAAAAACCGATTATCCCGTGAACGATACGGTGGAGATCACCGTTAACCCCGCCAAACCCGAATCGTTTGAGCTGCTCATCCGCAACCCAGGTTGGAGCAAAACCACGTCGATCGCGGTAAACGGTGTTGCCGTTAAAGCAGAGAGCGGTTATACCCGCATTGAGCGCGTATGGCAGGCCGGTGATACCGTGACCGTGAAGTTGGATATGCGCACCGAAGTAATTCGTCCCATTCCTTACGGCACACAGATTTTGATGACCGATATTCGATGGGGATACAATTACTCCGTTGCGACATTTGACCGCGAGGATCCGCTTGCCAAGTATCACGTGGCACTGCGCCGCGGTCCCGTCATGTTGGCTCAGGAAAATCGTCTGGGCTACTCCGTGGACGACGCGTGTGCTATCAAGATCAACGACGATGGTTTTGTAGATGTCACGCTCACCGAAACCGATATTTATCCGAATATCCTTGCCGTTAACGTTCCGCTTACGGACGGCAGCACCATGCTCGTTACCGACTATGCTTCCGCCGGTAAACTGTGGAACGACGAAAGCAAAACGGCTGTTTGGATGTTGACGAAATAAAACTTAATACAAAAAGCCGTTCTTTCCGTTATGGAAAGAACGGCTTTTTTGATTATGTTTAGGATTGTACCACCGACGTGTAATCCAGGTCGGCAACAGCTTTCGCGTTGACTTCCTCGGGGCTTTTATAAGTCGGCACCAATTTTTTCATCACGGTGACGATCTTATCTTTAGAATCGGTAACAAGCACGGCATCCAGTTCGCGTAATTTTTCGCGAACTTCCGCCAAAGAGAACGGTTCTTTTTGATGCTCAATAAAGATCTTGTTGTTAGGAGTTGTCGTCAAATCCTCACTTCGCATCAGCAATTCTTCATACAGCTTTTCGCCGGGGCGCAGACCCGTTTCCACGATCGGCATATCGACGTACGGTGTATAGCCCGACAAACGAACCATGTTCTCGGCGAGTTCCAAAATGCTCACGGGCGAGCCCATATCTAACACAAAAACCTCGGATTGCTCCGCCATGGCGCCGCACTGCAACACCAGCTGTGCCGCTTCGGGAATCGTCATGAAATACCGTATAATACGTTTATCGGTTACCGTTACCGGTCCTCCGTGTTGGATCTGCCGCCGGAACAACGGAATAACCGAGCCATTGGAACCAAGCACGTTACCGAACCGCACCGCGGCAAAACAGGTTTTGCTGGCACTGCCGATACCTTGCACGACCATTTCACACAAGCGTTTGGAGGCACCCATCACGTTCGTGGGGTTGACCGCTTTGTCGGTCGAGATCAAGATAAATTTTTCCGCCTTGTACTTATCCGCCGCTTTTGCCACGTGGTACGTGCCGAAGACGTTGTTACGAATCGCCTCTTCGGGGCAGTTTTCCATTAACGGCACGTGCTTGTGCGCCGCCGCATGGAAGACGACTTGCGGGTGATAGCGCTCAAACAAGCGATTGACCTTGTGTTCATCGCGCACCGACGCTACTTCGACGCGCAAGTCCAGAGCTTGTCCGTATGTATAGCGCAATTCCTGCTGAATATCGTACGCGTTGTTTTCGTAAATATCCACAACGATCAATTGGCGCGGTTTCTGCTTGGCGATCTGGCGGCACAACTCCGACCCGATCGAGCCGCCGCCGCCCGTCACCATTACAACCTTATCACGCAAGAACATCGCACTCGCATCGTTGTCAAACGACACCTGCGGTCGTCCCAGCAAATCTTCAATGCGCACTTCACGCGCTTGATTCATGATCGGCTTCTCGGATTTACTGGAAAATGCCAACATATCCGGCAACACCTTCACCTTGCAATTAAGCGGCATACACAGTTGCAGGATCTGCTGATGCTTTTTCTCGTTGGCAGACGGAATCGCCACGTAAATCGTGCGCGCATTATATCGCTCCACGATCTGCGGCATTTTTGAGATCGGACCCATAATCGGAACGCCGTTTATCTCTTTGCCGATCTTCAGCGGATCATCGTCCACCATACATACGGGACGATAGGTGCTGTTGGCGTTACGGGACATTTCGTTGAGCAACAACACACCGGCATCACCGGCACCGATAATAATTGCCGCCGTTTTATTCTGCGCCACACGGCTGGAAACCGTCCAATCCCGATAGGCACGATAACACAACCGCATCAGCAACATCAGCAAAAGCGAAACCATGGCCGAGAACAGCATCGGAATCACAGGGGGTGTTTTCCGAAAGGCAATGGCGGCAATCAGCAAATACAAAAGATATCCTACTGCGCCCGCCTTAAAAAGCGCTAAATACTCCCGACTCATCGCATATCGCCATAAGCTGGCATAGGTTTTAAATAAAATCATACTGAGCTCGATACACAGCCCTAACAGTAAAAAGTGAAGCGGAAACCTGCTATCGGTAAAATGAACAAACCCTCCGTCACTGTGCACCGACAGAAAATACAAAGAGAAAAGGCTGATCGCCAGTATGAGCATATCGACCAAGACCACGCACAGCTCCCGCATCCGAGAAAAATGAAAGCGTCTGGTCGCCCGGCTCTTTTCTTTCACGTAAAATCACCTCAGGTCTCCCATCAACAAGGAGAAAATGGGGCTACCAAATTACATTTCTGCTGCTTGCGTATAGGAGTAATCGTGTGCTTTGTAATACTTATACCGATCATACCGACTATACGGGCGTCCGGCTTCTTTCATATCCGAAATCACAACGCCCAACAAATTGCCTTGTACATCTTGAATGTTGGCAATTGCTCGACGCAGTTCCTCGTAGGTCGTCTGTCCTTGGCGGGTGATCAGCACGGTGCCGGCGGCCTTTTCAGACAATACCAGCGAATCCGATACCACACACAGCGGCGGAGTATCAATAAACACATAGTCGTATTGGGCAGACACCTCATCCAGTAATTTGTCCATATTCTCCGAACCGAGAAGTTCCGAAGGGTTGGGAGGCAAAGAACCACTGGGAAGTAAATCCATCCCGTTTGCCACTTCACGGCACACGCACTCGTCAAATTTAAGTTCGCCGGACAAAATTCGAGAAAGACCGTTGTGCTTTTTCACACGGAAGGTCTTGTGTTGAGAGGGTTTGCGCAAGTCTGCATCAATCAGCAAAACACGTGCACCCGTCTGTGCCATCGTAATCGCCAAATTGGACGAAGCCGTTGTTTTGCCCGCGTTGGGTTCCGCACTGGAAAACAGCACGATCTTCCGCTTATGAGGAGCGAGCGCAAACAACAAGTTCGTGCGAACGGTCTTATACGCCTCAACGATCTGAAAAGTAGTTGCTATGGGACGTGCGCTTGCAGCACCTTTATCGTTTCCGTTACGCATGATGTTTGCCTCCCTTTTTTCCGTTGTTAGGTGTGAAACTGGGGATCTCGCCTAATACCGGTACATCGATCTGCATCTGTAACGTTTCCTTATCGCGGATGGTGTTATCCAAGAATTCACCCAACAGAATCACCGCAACCGACAGTACCAATCCGAGTAATGCACCGATCAAACCGTTGCGCAACACGTTCGGTGCGGTCTGTACAGCCACAGTGGCATCCTCAACGACCTTCGCCGAGGCAACCTCTCCGGTCACGGACGGGAACGTATCCGCAATCGCGTATGCCATCGCGCTGCATGCCTTCTGTGCAGTCTTTGGATCATTATGTTTTGCCGAAACCCTAAGTAAGGTGGTGTCCTCCACCAACGAGGACGAAACCATATTCTTGAGTTCAGCCATCGAAAGTTCACCGTTTAATCGAGCATATGCCTTGTTCAGGACCGGCTCCGTCTTCATCACAACGGCGTAGGTGTTCGCTAAGTACTCAGCCGCCGACAGGTTGCTGGCGGTTGCACTGTTTGCCTCCGTATCCTGCGCCATATTGCGAACATACAGCAAGGAGGAGGAGGTATATTGTTCCGGAACAAAAAAATAGGCATACGATGCAAACAATAGTACGCCAACTGCAACGCTGGCAATGATCCATTTGATTCGTCCCAGCAAAATACCAAAAATGAGTCTGATATCCATTTCTTGCATAGAGGGTAACGCTCCTTCTCTATAGTAATAACCTTTAAAACGCGGCTCTTCACCGCATAAAAACCTATAATAATTATAAAGCATCCCTCTTCGTTCGTCAAGCCCTATTCTCCACCCTTTTTTCTTTGTCCTGTTTTTTTAAAAAAGTGTCTATTCGGTGTTGAAAAACGAATTGTTTTTTTATATAATGGTTTATGTATGTAAACAACAGAAAGGATGTCTATGCATGTTTCAACATTTCGCCTTTTTATGGGAAAGCCTTCTTGCTTTTCTAACCGGCATCGATGTTAACGGCGACGGTGTTATCAACCCCGGTGCCATTTTAGCAAACGGTACCGTTTCACCGGATATCACCGGTTGGAAAATGCTCGTTATGCTGGCTATTGGCGGCTTGCTGATCTACCTTGCCATCGCTAAGGACTTTGAGCCCTCTTTGCTGATGCCAATGGGACTCGGCGCCATTTTAGTCAACCTCCCTTTTACAGGTGCTGTTGGCACGGCCGCCGACGGCTCCGAGGGCATTATCGATTGGCTGTTTAAGGTCGGTATCGAAGCATCCGAGGCGCTTCCCCTGATTCTGTTCATCGGTATCGGCGCCATGATCGACTTCGGCCCCCTGCTCTCAAACCCCAAAATGTTTTTATTCGGCGGTGCCGCACAGTTCGGCATTTTCTTAACCGTTGCCGTTGCTGCCTTGTTTTTTGATTTCAAAGATGCTGCCGCCATCGGTATCATCGGTGCGGCAGACGGTCCTACCGCGATTTTGGTCGCCAACGTATTCGATACACCTTTGTTACCCGCCATTATGGTCGCCGCCTACTCATATATGGCGCTCGTCCCAATCATTCAGCCCCTCGCTATCAAAGCGGTCACCACCAAAAAAGAACGTACCATTCACATGTCTTACAACCCGTCTTCGGTGTCGCGTAAAACCCGTATCCTATTTCCCATCGTAGTAACGTTGATTGCGGGCCTCATCGCACCGAAATCGGTATCGTTGGTCGGTATGCTGATGTTCGGCAACCTGTTGCGTGAATGTTTAAAACTTGACAATCTGTCGCAAACCGCACAGACCTCGCTTGCCAATCTTATCACCATCGTGCTCGGCTTATCTATTGCAGCCAGTATGAAAGCGGAAGCTTTCGTCAAACTCGACACCATCATCGTCATGGCACTCGGTTTGGTTGCCTTTGTGTTCGACACCATCGCCGGCGTTATGTTCGCCAAGTTTCTCAATATTTTCTTGCCGGAAGGTAAGAAAATTAACCCGATGGTCGGCGGTGCCGGTATCTCGGCGTTCCCGATGTCTGCTCGTGTCATTCAGAAGATGGCACTTAAAGAAGACAATCAAAACCACCTGCTCATGCACGCCGTCGGCGCTAACGTGGCAGGACAGATCGGCTCGGTTGTTGCGGGCGGCATCATCTTAACAGTCGTCCCGAAATTGATCGGCGCATAAAAGGAGGAAATCAAAATGCCTATTGAACTTCAAAACGCTTTTCTGTTAATGCTGCTCGGTATGGTCGGTATCTTTGCCGTCATGCTTCTCATCATGATTGCGGTTAACCTGCTCAACAAATTCGCAAAAGATAAAAAATAAATTCCGAAAGGATCACTCGTTATGGCTGATAATAAAAAAATGGTCGATGCCATCACCTCAATGGACGAAAACTTTGCCCAATGGTACACCGACGTTGTTAAGAAAGCGGAGCTCGCCAGTTACTCCGGCGTGCGTGGCTGCATGATCGTGCGCCCGTACGGCACGGCGCTGTGGGAAAATATCCGCAACGATCTGGATGCCCGCTTTAAAGCACTTGGTCACGAAAACATTATGATGCCGATGTTCATTCCCGAAAGCTTATTGCAACGGGAAAAGGACCACGTGGAGGGCTTTGCGCCCGAAGTGGCGTGGGTCACCCACGGCGGCGACGAAAAACTGCAGGAGCGTTTGTGCGTACGCCCGACCTCTGAAACGGTGTTCTGCGAACATTACGCGGATATTATCCATTCCTATCGCGATCTGCCCAAGCTGTACAACCAGTGGTGCTCGGTCGTTCGTTGGGAAAAGACCACGCGTCCTTTCCTGCGCACGATGGAATTCTATTGGCAGGAAGGCCACACCATGCACGAAACGGCTGAAGAGGCCCTGGAAGAAACCGAGCGTATGCTGAACGTTTATGCCGATTTCTGCGAGCAGTCGCTCGCCATTCCGGTCGTCAAAGGTCGCAAGACCGATAAAGAAAAATTTGCCGGTGCAGAGGCGACCTACACCATTGAAGCCATGATGCACGACGGTAAGGCGCTGCAAAGCGGTACCAGCCATTATTTCGGTGACGGCTTTGCCCGCGCATTTGACATTCAGTTTACCGACCGCGCCAATCAGCAGCAATATCCTCATCAGACCTCGTGGGGCATGTCCACCCGTATCATCGGCGCGATCATCATGACGCACGGCGATGACAACGGCTTGGTGTTGCCGCCCGCGGTGGCACCCATCCAACTGGTCATTCTGCCCATTGCACAACACAAACCAGGCGTGTTGGACAAAGCGCGTGAGCTCGCGGACCGTCTGTCTGCCGTCGCGCGTGTAAAGGTGGACGATTCGGATAACTCTGCCGGTTGGAAATTTGCGGAATATGAAATGAAGGGCGTCCCGCTCCGTTTGGAGATCGGTCCCCGCGATATTGAAAACAACCAGTGCGTGCTGGTCCGCCGTGACAACCGCGAAAAAACGATGGTGTCGCTTGACGAATTGGAAACCAAGATCCCCGAACTGCTGCAAGCGGTACACGACGGTCTGTACCAAAAAGCACTCGACCGCCGCGAGGGCATGACGTTTACCGTTACCAATATGGAAGAAATGATAAAAACCGCCGACGAGCAACCCGGTCTGATCAAGGCAATGTGGTGCGGCGACGAGGCGTGCGAGTTGAAGCTCAAGGAAGCTGCCGGCGTCACCAGCCGTTGCATGCCGTTTGAGCAAGAGCACATTGCCGATACCTGCGTGTGTTGCGGAAAACCCGCCAAGACGATGGTGGTCTGGGGCAAGGCCTATTAAGGAGAATCACGATGAAACAATTAGATAAACCGCAAGCGGGCGAACAAATCGCCGTTATGCACACCAATCACGGCGATATTTCGCTTCGTTTGTTTCCCGACAAAGCACCTAAAACGGTGGAAAACTTCGTTACCCATGCCAAAAACGGTTATTATGACGGGCTGATCTTCCACCGCGTCATTAAAGATTTTATGATTCAAGGCGGCGACCCCACCGGTACCGGTTGCGGCGGCGAAAGCATTTGGGGCACGCCCTTTAAAGATGAATTCGACCCGTCGTTGCACAACCTCCGCGGTGCCTTATCGATGGCAAACGCAGGCCCCGGCACCAACGGCAGCCAGTTCTTCATTGTGCAGGCATCTTCCGTGCATCCCGGTCTGCTTTCCCAAATGCAAGAGCTGCGTGACTATTTCCCCGAAGAAGCAGAGGCCGCATACCGCGAACATGGCGGTACCCCGCACCTCGACTATCATCACACCGTGTTCGGTCAGGTGTTTGAGGGGATGGACGTCGTCGATACCATCGCATCCGTCGCAACCAACCACAGCGACAAGCCCCTGGAAGACGTAACCATTCTCAGCATTGACATTACCAATGTCTGATGTATTGCGGCAGGCACTTGCACTGCTTACAGACGTTACTCCGCTTGACACCGATTGCGGAAACGTATGCGACGGACGGTGTTGCCGTCCGTCAGCAGACAGCGTCGGGATGTTGTTGCTGCCCGGCGAGGAGAAGCTGCTTTCGGACGAGGGGTTTACCATCATTCCTGCAGACGGCGGGCATCTGCTCACTTGCGACGGCTCTTGCCGCCGTGAGGTGCGCCCGTTCGCCTGCCGTGTGTTTCCGCTGTTCCCCTACGTTGGAGAGAACGGAACCGTGCGTGCGGTGTACGACCCGCGAAGTTGGCGGCTTTGTCCCCTGACGCGCAACTGTGCCCACGTGCGGCTAAAACCCGATTTTGTGCGCGCAGTTCGTAAAGCGGGGACCTTGTTAATGAGCGATCCTGCGTGTGCCGCGTTTTTGCGCGCACAGAGCCGCGAGATCGACGAAATTTCGCAGCTGTTACCTTTTCTCCGAAACGAACGTCCGCCGACCGCGCGGCGAAAATTACGATAAAGGATGGATACCATGAAAGCGACCAAGCTTCTCACTTTTTTGGCGATCGCCGTGCTTTGCCTCGGCATAACCGCCTGCGGTGTTCAGGAAGACGATACTTTACAAAATAGCGTCACCACGGCTTACGAGGATAAAGCGGTCGGTTTTCAGTTGGAAATGCCGTCCGCCGGCGAGCAAATTGCCATCATGCATACCTCGAAAGGGGATATTTCTATTCGTTTCTTCCCCGAAGGCGCACCCAAAGCGGTGGATAACTTTATTAAGTTGTCACAAAACGGCTATTATGACGGGCTGACCTTTCACCGCGTGGTTAAGGATTTTATGATCCAGGGCGGCGACCCGAACGGTGACGGCACCGGCGGTGAAAGCGTTTGGGGCAAGCCGTTTGAAGACGAGTTTCATCCAAAACTTCTTAATCTTCGCGGATCGCTTTCCATGGCGAATTCCGGTGTGAACACCAACGGCAGTCAGTTCTTTATTAATCAGGGCGGTCCGGATGCTTTCGGCGAGCGCGATAAGTATGCGTACTCCGAGGAAGACGTACAAACCCTCAAGAGCCAATATAACAGTTTACTCACTTCCTACGGAAAAGAAACCGTAGAGGCCTATTACGGTACTTGGGACGACATACTCGCTCAATATATGCCGTTGGATTATAAAAGTGTGCCGGAAGCCGTATGGGAACTATACGAGAAAAACGGCGGCAACATCACGTTGGACGGCGCTTGGCGCAAAAAAGGTGGCCACACCGTATTCGGCCAGGTGTTTGCCGGCATGGACGTCGTGGATGCCATTGCGGCGGTAAAAACCGGCAAGAACAATAAACCCACCGAAGCGGTCACCATCAAGAGCATCGAGATCACAACCTATGAAGGATAACAAAAAAGCGTTGCGAGAGTAAAACTTTCGCAACGCTTTTTCTTTGTGTCTTTATTTCAGCAGGGCTTCCACGGCATCCACGGCAGGTGCGATCTCATCGCACACCACGCGTTCGATCTCGCCTTCGTCGCACAAACGTGCCACTTGAGCATCCATGGGAAGTTTTGCGAGCAGCGGAACACCCATCTGTTCTGCCGCTTGATCCAGCCCGTTTTCTTCGCCGAACAAGGTAATCTGCTTGCCGCAATCGGGGCAACGCAGATAACTCATGTTTTCCACCATGCCGATGACCGGAATGTGTAACAGATCCGCCATCGTTTTGGCTTTACCGACCACCATTTGCACGAGTGATTGCGGTGTGGATACCACCACGGTAGCATCGACCGGCAAGCTCTGATACACCGTCAGCGGCACGTCACCCGTTCCGGGAGGCATGTCGATGAAAAGCACGTCCATATCGCCCCACACAACGTC
>JAZNRA010000022.1:0-4546 GCA_045590415.1 Acutalibacteraceae bacterium
CTACAATTTTGAACGCATTAATATGAAAGACGGCCTTACCCCATATGAAATACGGAGCAAAGCCGCCTAATTCAGCGTTATTCTACGACAGGGTGTTTATTTCCGTGTCTATTTTTCTGGTAGCAGTCCAATGCGGGGGGATTTTTATTTTGTTTCAAAAGGGTATACCCAAACGACACAAAAAATCTCGTTGTTTTTATGTGTCAAATAAATTATATCATAAATTTTGAAATATTTCAAAAATTAAACAAACCCTATTGACACACTCTTGGCTTTGTGATATAATGATGACAGATGAAGAAAGGGGCGTTAAATATGCGTGTTGGCTATGTGCGTTGCTCAACTGTTGAGCAGAACGAGGCGCGGCAGTTAAAGATGATGGAAGAACAAAACGCCGAAAAGATATTCATTGATAAGGCGAGCGGTAAAAACACCGATCGAGAAGAGTTTAAGGCGATGATGGCGTTTGTTCGTACTGGTGACGTGGTGATCGTTGAAAGCATTTCCCGCATCGCGCGAAACACCCGCGATTTGCTTTCCATTATTTCCGAACTGACGGAAAAGGGCGTGGAGTTTGTTAGTCTGAAAGAAAGCATAGACACCGCCACGCCGCAAGGACGGTTTATGTTGACCGTTTTCGGTGCGTTAGCTGAATTGGAGCGGGAAAACATTTTAGAGCGGCAACGCGAGGGCATTGAAATCGCCAAGAGTGAGGGGAAATATAAAGGGCGCAAACCCGTGGACATAGACGAAAACAAATTCAAAGCGGTCTGCGCTCGTTGGCGAGCGGGCGAAATTACCGCAACCGCCGCAATGCAAGAGGTCGGCTTGAAACCGAATACCTTTTATCGTAGAGTAAAAGAGTTGGGACAATAAGCGGGGATTATGAATGTATTCCAAGGAAGAATTATATGATTTGATTATTGAACTTACAGATCAATTAACAATCATAAAAACAAATGAAAGTATTCTTGAACAAATTATATCCTTTCGAAAAAACAATCAGAATTTCGAATATGTAACAAATCATTCAAATACCTTTTGGATAATTACAATAAATAATATAAAAAACGAAGTAATTACAGGATTGGCGAGATTATACGATGAACATAGTGATGCCTTTTCATTGAACAAAATAATTAACATTTGCGAACAACATCAAAAACTATTTCTCGACCCCACACCTATGCCCCTATATCAAGATTGGGAAGAAAGAAACACCACAACTCCTATGTGCATTATCAAGCAATTGAAAGACAGATATTTGGAAACAGTCGCAGAGCGACAAAAACTGAAAAGTATACGTGATAAAGCATATAGTCATTTAGATAGACAATATATATTCAACCCCTCCTCTTTGTTTGAAAATTTTAGTTGGGATGATGTCGAAAAGCTCATTGATGTAGCGGAGTTTATACTTACTCACATTTTGATTGCGCTTTACAATATGACATCATTATTTGTGCTTGCCGATCACGATGATGTGGAATATCTAATGAAAATATCCGCGTATGGATATGAACGCAAGAAGAACGAAAGACACAGACGATTCTCGGCAGAAGAATAATTACGCTCGATCAATTCAAGAGTGCAACGCAAAGAAAAACAAAGCCAAATACCTTTTGTCACAGGATAAAAGAATTGGGAGTATAACCTAACGGTAAACACAGGCGGTCACTTTTTAAGTTCATAACCATTCGCAGTAATAAGGAATACTGAAAAACGCTGATATTCAGCGGGTTCAAGGGGCGTTGCAGAATAAGCGGAGTCGTGAAACGACGGAGCTTATTCACACGCAGGAGGTCAGCGGTTCGAGTCCGTTTACGCCCACCAGAGAAAAGACGGTTACGAAAGTAACCGTCTTTTTTCAATGAAATTCGCCGTCGGCGAGTGAAATAACTTCGTTATGAAATACGCTAACGCGTATGAAATATTTGCTTCGCAAATGTTAAGGAGCGAATTTTATTTCACATTTTGCCGTAAGGCAAAATATTTCATAAGTGGCATATTGATTTGATTGTGTATTTATAGTATAATCACCATAAAGGAGGCGAGAGGATGCTGAAACTATATTTCAAAAAACTGTTTTTTACAATTTTGTTTTTCCTCGGTTTCTTTTTGTTGGGTTTTCCCATCATGTATACCTGGTATTGGTTGTTACCCTACAAGCCCCTGGAAATCGTACGCACAATAGCGGTCCCCATTTTAGCGCTTGTTTCTGATTTTGCAATAGTCTGTGCAATGCGATTTCACAATTTATCTCACACGAATTACATGGAAGCTTTTGCGGCAGACACGTTTTCTTTTTGGAAAAATTTTATCAGCATCCTCAAATCCAGAGATAACATCGTTCACCTACTCGCTTTTCTTTCTATCCTCTTGCCATTTTTTGTATCCATCGCCGTGATGGAGAAAACACCGCTTTTGCCATTGGTTGTCGGAACGCTCATTTTGCTTTTGTGTTGCGGTGTGATATTTTTAACGGTAAACACACTCCTTTGGAGTATACTATATGAATTCGTTTGGCGCAGACATAAAAAAGACACGCAGTAGCGTGTCTTTTTTCTTTTACTCTATTGGTGCGTCCGGTGTCTTTTTAAGAAAGTGTATCATAAACGGAACACAAGTTATCCCGTTTAGCACATCGGTGACGGGCTGCGCTAACTGAACACCGGCAAGTCCTAAGAAATGCGAGCCGAGTAACAAAAGCGGGATAAAGTATAACCCCGCCCGCAGCAGCGATAAGAACGACGAGATTCCCGCTTTTCGAATACTTTGATACAGCATGTTAACGGGAATGGACAGGGGCATAAACAAGAGTCCTACCGAGGCGTACCGCAACGCAGGTATGCCGACGGCGATCACCGCCGGATCTTTTTGAAAGAGATACACGATCTGTTCGGCAAAAGCAAAGCCGACGGCAGAGAGTAGGAGTACCATCACAAAACCGACGGCGGTCGTGAACAGCAGTCCCTTTTTGACACGCTTGTATTCACCGGCTTGGTAGTTGAACGAGGCAACGGGCTGGAATCCCTGACCGATGCCGAGCCCGATGCACATCTCAAACATCGAATAGCGATTCACCACGCTCATCGCGGCGATGGCGGCATCGCCGAACGGTTTTGTCAGGTTGTTGAGGAGTCCGGTGGAAATCGAAGTCAGCCCTTGCCGGATCAAAGAGGGGAAACCCACTTTGCAAATGGACAAATAGGTTTTCACAGATCGGCTGATGTAGCGTAGACGAATCTTGCCTTGTGCCATGCGTTCATACATGATCAGCAAAATCGCAAAGCTGATCACCTGCGAAATGGCGGTCGCCATACCGGCGCCGAATACGCCGAGTCCAAAATGCTGAATAAACACGTAATCCCCAAAGATATTGAGGATGCCGCCGGCTGTCAGACCGAACATGGCATAAAACGCTTTTCCCTCGTACCGAAGATTGTTGTTAAGTACCAGCGAGCCAACCATAAAAGGGCAAGAGAGCAATACCCACAAGCCGTAATCTTTCGCGTGCGGCAGGATGGTGTCGGTACTGCCGAGCAATCGCATAAACGGGTCCAAGAAAACAAGCCCCAGTGCCGCTAAAACCGTTCCGGCGGCGATTCCGACGTAAAAGGCGGAAGAAGCGTAGCGCGAAGCTTCCTCGGTGTTTTTATCCGCAAGGGCTTTGGAGACGAAGATACCCGAGCCGTGCCCGAGCATAAACGAGAGCGCCTGAATGATCGCTTGCAGGGTGAACAGAACGCCGGTCGCGCCTTGTGCGCTGGCACCCAGCGTGCCGACAAAATACGTGTCGGCCAGGTTGTAAATGTTGGTAATCAGCATGGAGATCGTCGTGGGGATGCCCAGCGACAGGATCAACCTTGACACCGGCGTTTCGGTCATTTTTTGATAGTATATATCTGCTTGCGATGCCATGAAATCGCCTCCTGCGCTTATTATATACCCTGTATACGCGTATTGCAAATGTTTCGGTTGCAAAAAGCTGTCGATTTATGTAGAATAAAGGGGAGGGTAGGTGGTTAGATGAAACGGTTTGGTGTGATACTGGTGTGGGCAATGGCTGCTGTGCTGTTAGTGGCGGTGTCCGTTACGGCAGTGAGCGACCGCGTGGCGCTTACACCGTTGGTTACCGAAGCAATTACCACCACAAGCACCGGGCAAACTCTTGCTATCAATCTGAATACCGCGACTGCCGAAGAACTGCAACAACTGGAGGGTGTTGGCGAGGTGCTGTCTGCTCGTATCATTGATTATCGAGAAACACACGGCAGTTTTCGCAGTATCGAAGATCTGCTGGATGTGCAAGGGATCGGTAAAACGCGATTGGAAAAATGGCGCCCTTATTTGACGGTATAAAAAACTCCGACTCGATCACGAATCGAATCGGAGTTTTTTAGTTACGTTTTTCGAACGATCTCATGGCGGCATTTCGGGCAGGTGATGTGTACCTCACCCCTACCCTTGGGGACACGAAGATATTCACGACAGCCGGGGCATTTGTAAAACCGATGCGTTTTGCGGTCGCGCAGGCGGCTTTTCA
>JAZNRA010000023.1:0-1729 GCA_045590415.1 Acutalibacteraceae bacterium
CCACGATTTCAAAAAACACGCGTGATTTTCTGGCGGATGCCGAAAAGAGCGGGTGTGTCGTTACGGTAAGTGACGAGCTGCCGAAAAGTTTTGTGGTATGTCAGTCAAAAACAAACGGAACAACCGTTTATATATCACAGATCTCGTGTGCAACGCTGCTGAAGCGGGCAAAAGAGCTGTGTTAAACTGAGAAATGAGAGGTTATCCAAATGAGTACGGAAACGGAAAAGGACTTAGAGCTTGGTACTGCGGAAGAAAATAAGCCGTATGACGAAAGTCAGATCCAGGTGCTGGAGGGCTTAGAGGCTGTTCGGAAGCGTCCCGGTATGTATATCGGCTCGACCGGTCCCCGCGGTCTGCATCATCTGGTATATGAGATCGTGGACAACTCCATCGACGAGGCCTTGGCCGGCTTCTGCACCCATATCGAGGTGGATATTCTGCCCGGCGATATTATTTCGGTGCGCGATAACGGCCGCGGTATTCCGGTGGGTATTCACGAAAAAATGGGTATTCCCACGGTCACGGTGGTACTGACGGTGTTGCACGCCGGCGGTAAATTCGGCGGCAGCGGATATAAGGTCTCCGGTGGTCTGCACGGTGTCGGTTCGTCGGTCGTGAACGCGCTGTCGGAGTGGCTGGAGGTGGAGATCTCCCGTGAGGGTAAGGTGTTCGCCCAGCGCTTTGAGCGCGGCAACGCCGTGTCTGATCTTAAGGTGATCGGTACCTCAGAAAACGACGGTACGCTGATCCGGTTTAAGGCGGATCCGGAGATCTTTACCGAAACGACGGAGTATGAGTACGAGGTACTGGAAAAGCGGTTGCGTGAGCAGGCGTTTTTGAATGCCGGTCTCAAGATCACGCTGACGGATCGCCGCGATGAAGAAAAGATCGTGGAAAACGTATTCTGCTACGAGGGCGGTATTTCTTCGTTTGTGGAGTTTATGAATAAAACGCGCGGATGCCAGCCGCTGCACGAGCAGATCGTCCACATTTCACTGGCAGACGGTGACTCCATTGCAGAGGTGGCGTTCCAGTACAACGACAGCTATAACGAAAGTGTGATCTCATTCGCCAATAATATCCACACGGTGGACGGCGGTACGCACGAAAACTCGTTTAAAAATGCGATCACGCGTATTTTTAACGATTATGCGCTGCGTCACGGTATGCTGAAGGACGCAGATTCCAAGCTGAAGGGCGACGACGTGCGTGAGGGTCTGGCGGCGGTCATCAGCGTAAAGCTGAAGGATGCGCAGTTTGAAGGCCAGACAAAGGCAAAGCTGGGTAATACCTCGATGGGTAAGCTGATTACGCAGCTGCTGAACGAGAAGCTGGTGCCGTATTTGGAGGAAAATCCGGCGGTCGCCAAGGGTATTCTGGAAAAATCCATCAACGCCGCACGTGTGCGTGAGGCTGCGCAGCGTGCGCGCGATCTGGCCCGTAAAAAGACAGGTCTTTCCGCTACGCGTATGCCGGATAAACTGGCCGATTGCATTTGGAGCGATGCTGAGCGTACCGAAGTGTACATCGTTGAGGGTGACTCGGCAGGTGGCTCCGCGATCCAGGGTCGCGACCGGAATTTTCAGGCGATCCTTCCGCTGTGGGGTAAAATGCTCAATGTGGAAAAGGCTCGTCTGGATAAAGTGTACGGCAACGAGAAGCTGATTCCCGTGGTGCAGGCGCTGGGCTGCGGTATCGGTGACGATTTTGATATTTCCAAGCTGCG
>JAZNRA010000024.1:0-3465 GCA_045590415.1 Acutalibacteraceae bacterium
ATTTTTGGTTGCGAATGCGGGGTAAAAGTCTCACCTCATCCGCTCACTCGAGGAGAAAACTTGAGGCGTGATAGGGAGTAAAAGAAGCGGGGGTGCGTATTGCACCCCCGTTCATAATTGCGTAGTAGAATCAAATCGAATCAGTTGTCTTCGGGCTCCCAGGTATTGTCGGTGCGACCGCTGTAAATATCGGTGTCGCTATCCTCCGGAGCAACTTCCTGCTCGGCGTTTTCCTCAACCGTTTCCGGTTTGCGGAACACGAAGGAATAGAGAAGCACGCCCGCGCCCGCGAGCAACAGAATACCCGCGATCAGCAGAACGGTCAAGCGCCATGAAAAACCGCCTGCGTTCTCCTCTTCCTCCTCGCCAAAACCGATGAGAGTGTACGCTTCCAGCGAATTGATTTTAAGTTCAAACAGTCCATTCTTAACCTCAAGTTTCTGCGGTGTCATCAGTTCATCACCATCCATAACGGTGATCGCAAAGGCGGTGCAGTTCTTCATTGCCGATGGGATCGGCAGTTGAACGGTATAGAGAATATCCTTGGGCAACGCCGTAACCGGCACTTCTTTGCCTGCACGGGAGAACATCTGCAAGCCCAGATCAAAAGTGAACACCTGACGCTGATCCTCGGAATAACCCGAGAATTCCGACACGTTCGACAATGCCGTTTGCACCATGGCGGGGGTGATATTTACCGAAGAAGTAAGCACGCTGAGCATGGGTGTGTTGCCTGTGCGTCCTACCAATTTCTTATAATCATCTTCGGATACGAGCAAGCGCGCTTTGGACAAAAACTCCTGGCGCGTTAAGGCAAAGTTCTCCAGCAACGCCGTATCGGTCAAGGCGTTGGTCGCAATCATATCGTCCTCCACGGCGGTCGTGCTGTTCGCCTTGACGATTGCCGTGGTCTGCGCGGTGGTACCGGTGGTTGCCGTCTGCGATTCGGTGGTGACGCTCTCCGTGGCCGTCGTCGTGGTTTCCTCAGCTGCCGTCGTGGTCGCACCGTCGGCGGTCGTTGTGGTGACAGGTGCCTGCGTGGTGGTGGCCGTTAACTGCCGTGTGAGCGTTTTCTTGGCACACGCTTCGTAAATAACAGAGTCGGTATGCGTTTCCACCCCTTCAAAAGTCGCCGATTTGCCTTCGTCAACGGTAAAAGTGGATGTCTTTTCCCCTTGAGAGTCCGTATAAACGGTTTCCGGCATGCCCTGCAGGGACAATTCGACCTGATAGCCGACTGCCGGTGCACCGGCGGCGTCCACCGCTTTAACCGTCAGCGCACCGTTGGTATTAAACGATGCCGTTAACGTGACCGCTACGCGTTGCGATGCCGCTTCTTCGGCACTGACACCGACCGCCGTCATGCTCACAAGAAGCAACGCCGCCAGCAGTACCGCCATTATCTTTTTCATGTACAATTCCTCCTTGCACAAAATAGTTCAAGGTTAACATACCACAAAACGGTGCAAAAGTAAATGTTCCATTAAAAATATTTTGCCTACCCTCTTGTGTTTTTCGGATGTTTGCGCTATACTATAGAAAAGTTGTCCCATTTGGGACACTTTGTGGTACAAAAAGGAGGGAGAGCCGATGAAAATCGCTTGTCCGTTATCCGCGTTTTTTCTGTTTGACGGGCTTGGCGAAGAAGCGCTTGGCGCGATCGAGAGACGCTTGGACCCGCCCGTTACCTACCGTCGGGGACAGGTCGTGTACAACACCGATACCTTTCGCCGCGCAGTGGGGTTGATCGTGCGCGGATCGGTAACCGTCCGATCCGCGGGTGAAGTGGTGATCACCCATCTGCATGCGGGCGAGATCTTCGGTGTGGCGGCACTGTTCGACAGCGAGCAGGAGACTTACGTGACCGAGATCACCGCCGACGAGGAATCCGCCGTGCGGTTTATTCCGCAAGAGTTGATGTCGCGGTTGCTTGCGGAGTTTCCCTTGATCGCGGAGCGGTATATCCGCTTTTTGTCCGACCGCGTGCGCTTTCTCAACCGCAAGCTGTCGGCGCTCACCGTCGGTAACACCGAAAACCGCTTGTATCACTATCTGCTCTCCCATCAAGACGAGCAGGGCACCATTCAGCTGCCGGACACGATGACCGAGCTGGCGAAAGCCCTTAACATGGGCCGGTCCAGTTTGTATCGTGCATTGGAAACGTTGGTGCAGGAAGGCATTCTCATCAAGGTAGGCAAAACCTACCGCATTGCGTAAGTAAAGAAGGTTTTAACTATGAAAAAAGTATTGTCACTCACACTCGCCGTGTTGCTGATCGCCGCGATGGCGATCGGCTGTGCTAAAGAACCCGCTCCGAAAGCGACGGTTAGAGTCGGTGCGATCCAAGGACCGACCGGTATCGGTATGGTGCATCTGATGGAAGCGGATAAAAACGGCACCGCCGCTAACGAGTACGAGTTCACCGTTTCGTCCGTGCCGCAGGATATTGGTACACAGCTCGCTTCGGGCAATCTCGATATTGCCGCCGTCCCCACCAACCTCGCCGCTTCGCTGTATCAAAAGACCGAAGGCAAGGTACAGTTGCTCGCGGTCAACACGCTGGGTGTGTTGTATATGCTGGATAACGGCAACGGCATTACCTCTGTTGAGGATCTGCGCGGCAAGACCATCTATTCCACGGGCGAGGGCGCGAATCCCGAGTACATTTTGCGGTACGTCTTAAGCAAAAACGGCATTGATCCCGACAAAGACGTGACGATTGAATTTTTGGCAGAAAACACCGAGTTGGTTGCGAAGATGGTGAAAGGTGATATCACGCTCGCCATGGTTCCCGAACCAAACGTATCCGCTATCACCTCCCAAAACCAAGCCGTGAAAGTGGCACTCTCCATGAACACCGAATGGGAGGCGGTTGCCGGTGCCAACAACAAGCTGATGATGGGCTGTGTTGCGGTGCGGGCTGAGTTTGCCGAAACCAACAAAGCGGCGGTGGACGCGTTCCTTGCCGAGTATAAGACCTCCATTGAGAAAGCCGCCGACGTGGAAGCGACCGCCGCGTTGTGTGAAAACTACGGCATCATTCCCAAAGCGCCGCTCGCTAAAAAAGCCATTCCGAACTGCCAGCTTACGTTCGTATCCGGTGCAGATATGAAGGCGCAGATCGCGGGCTATTATCAGGTGCTCTTTGACGCCAACCCGAAAGCGATCGGCGGTAAATTACCGGATGATGCGTTCTATTATGCAGGATAAGGTAAAAAGAGCAATTCGCGGGGTTGCGGTCGCGGCGTTTTGGATCGGGGTGTGGTGGTTGCTCGCCGCACTGGTGCGGCAGGAACTGCTTATCCCCTCCCCGCTCGTTGCATTAAACACCTTGCTTACCCTTTTGCCGACGGCGCTGTTCTGGCAGTCGGTGGGAATGTCGCTGCTGCGTATCGTGCTGGGCTTTTTGGCGGCGCTGATCGGCGGTACGGCTCTGGCGGTGCTCACCACGCGGCTTTCTTTGAT
>JAZNRA010000025.1:0-7830 GCA_045590415.1 Acutalibacteraceae bacterium
AAATATGACGCCGCCACCAAAACGTACAACAAAAACGTCGGTAAAATCGAAACCTGCAAACCCCATAAAACGATCGACGGAAAACAACTCTCCTTCACAAATATTTTGGTTTTGTACAGCACGAAACTCGCTGAGGTTACCGATGCAGGAAAAGGCAACACCGCCAATTTTGAAAACGGAACCGGTAAAGGGTATTTGATCTCGATGGGTACTTGCCGTGAAATCACCTTTAACCGCACGGACTCCTCTATTGCGATCATGGAAAAAGACGGCACCACAACGGCGCTGCTTAACAAAGGTAAAACGTACATGTTCCTGGTCGACAAGAATCTTGCCGGAAAAGAAATCTTCCAATAAGATTGTAAAACCGGGCATCGCTCTTATGAGCGATGCCCGGTTTTTAATGCTTGATCCCCCGAAGCGGTTCGACCGTACCGTCGGGACGCTCGACCGTGGTATTATCCAAAATCTGTTTCATATTCGAGCGGAATTCGCGGATATATTCCTCGCGCAGCGCTTGCCGCTCTGCCTGTTCCTCGGCAGTCAACTCGCGCTCACGTGACAACCGCGTCAGCTCGCTGATCCGATCCATTTTTCGTTGCTGCATACTATCTCACCCCAACGGTTCTTTCGCAATCTTCGCCGACTGACGCGGAAACCGCGGCGGCGTGGGTTTCGTTTTATCGATCACAAACAAGCGGCGCTCCTGCTGTTCCACCCCGTCGTGCGGGCGGCAGGGAAGCGTAAGTTCTTTCACCGCAGACACCCGTCCGCCAAGTAACGCTACGGCGTGCGTTGCCGCTTTCAGTTCTGCATCGCTGTCGGGCCCCTTCATGGCAATAAAACGCCCGCCGACTTTCACAAACGGCAAGCAATATTCCGACAGCACCGGCATTGCCGCCACGGCGCGAGCGGTCGCGACATCGTATTGCTCGCGCAACTTCGGGTTTCGCCCGCCTTCCTCGGCACGCGCATGGATCAACTGTGCCCGAATTCCAAGTGCGTCGCACACTTCCTTTAAGAAAATGAGCCGTTTGTTCAAGCTGTCCAGCAACGTAAGCGAAATATCCTCCCGCACGATGGCAAGCGGAATTCCGGGGAATCCCGCTCCCGTTCCGACGTCGATTACCGAAAGGTCGGCTTTCTCCGGCAAGACACTCAGTGCGGTCATACTGTCGGCAAAATGTTTAAGTACAATATCTTTTGGCTCGGTAATGGCGGTGAGATTCATCCGCTGATTCCAATCCACCAACAATTCCGCATACCGATCAAACTTTTGACAAGCCGTATCACTCACCGCGATGCCGTATTCTGCCGCATACTCGCGTAAAAGCTCTGTATCAATCATGCGTTCGCCCCCAACCATACGATCAGCACCGACACGTCCGCGGGGCTGACACCGCTAATGCGGGATGCCTGCCCGATACTGCGCGGACGGATCTTTCCGAGTTTTTCCTGCGCTTCCTTGCGCAAACCAACGATGGTCGTATAATCAACGTCCTCCGGCAGCAAGCGGTTTTCCAGCCGCCGCATTTCGTCAATATCCGCCTGCTGACGGCGGATATATCCTTCGTACTTGATCTCCACTTCCACCTGCTCGCGCACCAACGCATCCAGCGGCGGGCGATCGGTGTCAACCGCCGTCAGATTGTCGTAATTCAGCTGCGGGCGGCGCAACAACTCCTCCAACCGAATCCCGCTGACAACGGGGGTCGTTCCGTTTTTCTCCAAAAGGGCATTGAGCTCGGCGGTAGGCGATAAAATCGTTTCGTGCAACCGCTCGCGCTCCGCCGCTTTTTGCTGCTGACGGCGGCAAAACCGTTCCCACCTGCCGTCATCCACCAGCCCGACCTCTCTGCCGAGCGGCGTTAAGCGTTCGTCGGCGTTATCCTGCCGCAAGATCAAACGGTACTCCGACCGCGACGTCATCATACGGTACGGATCCATGCACCCTTTGGTAACGAGATCATCGATCAGCGTGCCGATATAACTTGACGCGCGATCAAGCAGCATCGGCGGGCGCCCTTGTAATTTCAGTGCCGCGTTCACACCGGCAACCAATCCTTGCGCCGCCGCCTCCTCGTAACCGGAACTGCCGTTAAACTGCCCCGCCCCGTAAAGCCCGGGGAATTCTTTGCATTCGAGCGTAGCGGTCAGCTGCAACGGATCACAGCAATCGTACTCGATGGCATATGCGGGGCGCATGACCACGACGTTTTCCAAACCGGGAATGGTGTGCAAAAACTGCAGTTGTACATCCACCGGCAAGGACGAAGAAAGCCCCTGTAAATACATCTCATCCGTATTCAACCCGCACGGCTCAATAAACACCTGATGCCGCTCTTTATCGGCAAACCGCACGACCTTATCTTCAAAACTGGGACAATACCGCGGACCCACACCGCTGATCTTGCCGCCGTACAACGGCGAACGGTGTAGGTTTTCCAAAATGACGCGCTTGGTTTCCGCGGTCGTCCAGGTGATGTGGCACGCCACCTGATTTTCGAGTTTTCCCTCGGTTTCAAACGAGAACGGCACCACCGGCTCGTCACCGAGCTGTTCTTCGGTTTTTGAAAAATCAATACTGGAGCGCAGCACGCGCGCAGGCGTTCCGGTCTTAAAGCGCCGCAAAGACAACCCCATATCCACGAGCGATTTCGTAAGCTCGGAAGCAGGGAACAGCCCGTCCGGTCCGCCGTCATACGACACGTCGCCGATAAACAACGTGCCGCGCAGGTACGTACCGGTCGCAAGGATCACCGCCTTGGCGGTATACTGCTCCTCCAACCGCGTGGTGAGCAACCACTCCTCTTCCGTTCGCTCCAACGACACGATTTCCGCTTGTTTGAGTTCAACGTTTGATGTCGTTTCTAATTTTTGTTTCATATACGCGCCGTACACGCGGCGGTCGATTTGTGCACGCAGGGAATGTACCGCAGGTCCTTTGCCGCGGTTGAGCATACGGGACTGCAAAAACGTGGCGTCTGCCGCTTTTCCCATTTCACCGCCGAGCGCATCGATCTCGCGCACCAAGTGCCCCTTGGCGGTACCGCCAATCGACGGGTTGCACGGCATGTTTCCCACCGCGTCAAGGTTGATGGTGAAGATCGCGGTACGACACCCAAGCCGTGCCGCCGCCAGCGCGGCCTCGATCCCTGCGTGCCCCGCACCGATAACGGCAATATCAAATTGTCCTGCCGAAAATTTCATACCTTTGCTCCTGCTGCTAAAGTTTCTCGGTCTATTATACCGCCTTTTCCCCAAACTTTCAACAATGTATTTTTGTGGAAAAGTGGAAAATTTGGTGGAAAACCTTTTTGCCCCTTGCGGATGGTGCCACACCCTGCCGTAAGCCGTCGAACCGCCCACACTTTCCACCGATCCTTCCACAAATCGCCGTTTTTATATTGAAAACTCACCTTTTTTGTGATAGCATAACAAAAAAGAAATAAAAAGGAGGGGTTGTATGCCGGCTTTGACCGATCTGAATACCGTGCGGGATATTTTGTCGCGGCACGGCTTTTCGTTTTCCAAAGCGCTCGGTCAGAATTTTCTGATAAACCCCTCGGTTTGTCCGCGGATGGCACAGCTGTGTCATCCCGAACTTGACGGCGAGTTTGCCGTTTTGGAGATCGGCCCCGGTATCGGGGTTCTGACAAAAGAACTCGCGCAGGTGGCAAAACGCGTCATCAGCATTGAACTCGACACCCGCCTGCTTCCGATCCTGCAAGAAACGCTTGCGGATTACCCGAACGTTACGGTCATCAACGGCGACGCCATGAAACTCGACCTTGCCGCCGTGTTAAAAGAATACGCAGAGGGTTTACCGGTGGTGGTCTGCGCTAACCTGCCGTATTACATCACCTCGCCGCTGCTTATGCACCTGCTCGAAAGCCGCCTGCCCGTCGAAGCGATCACCGTGCTGGTGCAAAAGGAGGCCGCCGTGCGGTTGTGCGCCGAGCCCGCCACCCGCGAATGCGGGGCGGTCACCTTGGCAGTGCGGTATTTTGCCGATCCGGAAATTCTGTTTTCGGTGTCCCGCGGCAGTTTTTTGCCTGCCCCCAAGGTCGACAGCAGCGTTATCCGCCTGCGGCTGCACGACAATCCGCCGTGTGAGATCGCCGACGAAGCATTGTTTTTCCGTTTGGTACACGCGGCGTTCGGGCAACGGCGCAAAACGCTGCCCAATTCGCTGGGCGCCGCCGGCTACACGAAAGAGCAGATCGTCACGGTATTACAGTCGGCGGGGCTTTCCCCCACCGCCCGCGCGGAAGAACTGACTCTCACGCAGTTTGCCGCATTAACAAAACTCTTTTTGGCGATATAAAAAACACCCTGCTACTGCAGGGTGTTTTTGTTTTGTTTTTTCTCACTTTGCGGGAGCCGGCCGTACAACGCCGTGTTTTCGCGCACAATATTCGCAAGCCAATCGTTAACACAGCCCGCACCGATGCGCCATTGCCAGTTGTCACCGAGTGTGGCGGGTGTGTTGATCCGCCCTTCGCTGCCAAGCCCGATAATGTCCTGCATCATCAGAATGGCAGTATCCGCCACCGACATCAGCGCCGCGCGCATCATCGACCAGTTAAACCCTTCCTCATCATCCACGTGAAGATACCGTCTGGCCCTTTTTACGTCATCCGGCTCCGCCGTTTCGGTCCAACCGAGAATGGTATCGTTATCGTGCGTTCCCGTATATACCACACAATTTCGGCCGTAATTATGCGGCAGATAATCGCTGTCCTCGCGGCTGTCAAATGCAAACTGCAATACTTTCATTCCGGGGAAACCCGAATCCGCCAACAGTTCACGAACGGCAGGCGTAAGAAATCCCAGATCCTCCGCAATGATCGGCAGTTCGCCGCCTCGGGCAGTTTTCAATGCTTCAAACAGATCCATACCGGGGCCTTTGATCCAGTGCCCGTTTTTCGCCGTAAGTTCCCCGTACGGCACGGCAAAATACGATTCAAATCCGCGAAAATGATCGATACGCACCATATCGTACAGTTTCAGCGCAACCTGCAAGCGGCGTTTCCACCAACCGTAATCATCCTTTTGCATATAGGACCAATCGTACAACGGGTTGCCCCACAGTTGTCCGTCCTCGCAAAAGGCATCCGGCGGCACACCTGCCACCAATTCCGGGCGCAACCGTTTATCCAACTGGAACTGAACGGGATCTGCCCAAACGTCTGCGCTGTCGTAAGCCACGTAGATCGGAATATCCCCGATAATGCGAATACCCGCGGCATTGGCATACTCTTTCAGCGCCGTCCACTGTACGGCAAATTCATACTGAACAAACCGATAAAACGCGAGCTCCTCCGCATACATGCGGCGCGCGGCAGACAAGGCCGCCTCCTCGCGCAGGCGAAGCGGCTCTTCCCACTGTGACCAGTTTTCGTCACCGTGTGCTTTTTTGAGCGCCATGAACAGCACGTAATCGTCCAACCACCAGGCATTTTCCGCGCAAAACGCGTGATACTTCTTATCCGGCGCAAAGCGGTCAAACGCTTTTTTCAAAAGCGGCAGGCGGTTTTCGTATAATTTACCGTAATCAATGCGTTCGGGCTCATCGCCGAAATCGCAAACGGCAATTTCCTCGGCGGTCAGCAGACCGTTCGCTTTAAGCACATCAAGATCCACAAAATACGGGTTGCCGGCAAACGAGGAAAACGACTGATAAGGCGAATCACCGTAGCTCGTAGGACCCAGCGGTAACACCTGCCAATAGCGTTGTCCCGCCTTCACCAGAAAATCCACAAAATGATACGCTTCCTTGCCGAGCGTGCCGATACCGTAGGGGGACGATAACGAAAAGATAGGCATCAGAATACCGCTTGCTCTTGCTCTCATGAGCCACTCACTATCCTTTGACTGCACCCGATAACACACCCTTGATGATATGCTTCTGGCAAATGATATAGATCACCACGATGGGAATCAGACACATCATGATCATCGCCATCGTCGCGCCGTAATCCACCCGACCGAAGCTTCCTTGCAAAAACTGAATATGGATCGGAATGGTCATATACTTGGTGCGATCCAGCACGAGATACGGCAGCAGGTAATCGTTCCATACCCACATCGTCTGCAAGATCGCCACCGAAATATACGTGGATTTCATGATCGGCACGTCCACTAAAAAGAACGTCTGCAAAGCGTTGCAGCCGTCAATGTCCGCGGCCTGCTCCACCTCAAGCGGAATACTTTTGATAAAACCCGAAAACAAAAATACCGCCAACCCCGCACCGAAACCGAGATAAATGATCGGAATGGTCCACGGTGTATTCAGTTTCAAATTATCCGCCGTTTTGGAAAGCGTAAACATCACCATTTGGAACGGCACGACCATGGAAAAAATACACAAGTAGTATATCACTTTACAAAACAAACTGTCAACACGGTTAATATACCACGCCGCCATAGAGGTGCATAGCAAAATCAGCGCCACCGAAAAAACGGTGATCACCACGCTGTAAAATGCCGACATGTAAAACGGATAATTGCCGTTGTTAATACCGGTAACGTAGTTTTGAAACCCCATAAACGTCTCTGTCGTCGGCAACTGAAAGGGCGTGAGCGCAATCGACGAACTGCTTTTGAAGGAATTAACCAGTACAATAACGATCGGCAAGATCCACGCGGCAGCCAGCACGGAAAAAACCGCCGTCAGCACGGCGTTGACGGTACGCGTACCGCGACTTAAATCGGACGCCACTACTCCTGCACCTCCCGACTTCTGGTAAAATACAACTGTGACAGCGCGATAATAACGACAGCCACAAAGAAAATAACGGCTTTTGCCTGACCGATGCCCATATTGGATACGCTGTTATAAAACGATTGATAAATGTTAAGCGCCAGCATCTCGGTCTGTCGGAACGGTGCGCCGCCCGTGAGTGCCAAGTTTTGGTCGAACAATTTAAAGGAATTTGTCAGCGTTAAAAAGGTGCAGATGGTGATAGACGGCATCACTGTCGGAATAATGATATGCCGTAAGATCTGAAAAGACCCCGCCCCGTCGATCTTCGCGGCTTCCAGGTATTCCGTCGGCACGTTTTGCAGACCGGCAATATAAATGATCATCATATAGCCGATCTGTTGCCAGCAAAGCAGGATCACAAGACCCCAAAACCCGTACGTCGCATTAAGCGCTAACGTCGATCCCCAAAAACGGATGATCACACCGTCCAAGATCATCTTCCAAATATACCCCAGCACGATTCCGCCGATCAGGTTCGGCATGAAAAACACCGTGCGGAAAACGGTCGAGCCCCGAATACCTTTTGTCAGCACAAACGCAATGGCAAACGCAACCAGATTGATAACCGTCACCGACACCAGCGTAAACGCAACCGTAAACAAAAACGAACGTAAAAACGTTTCGTCTTCAAGTGCTTTTGTATAGTTATCAAAACCAACGAACGTGGTAAATTTCAAAGTTTTAAACCGAAAAAACGATAAATAGATCCCCTGCAAAAACGGCCAAACGAAACCGATGCAAAATGCCGCAACGGTCGGCAATAAAAACAGCGGGGCAAACGCGCGCATGGATCGCCGCTGACTGCGGTTCATCACCGCAGCCGACGAGCGTTTCGTTGTCTTTTTCATGTATGTCACCTTACCCAAGCAAGGCGGCCGCCGGGAAGTCGGATCGTAGCCATGTCGTTCTGTGAGCCAAGGAGTTGAAAGGCAGAGTTGTCTTCCAAAGCCCGCTTGGCCTCCGACTTGATCGCCGCTGACTGCGGTTCATCACCGCAGCCGACGAGCGTTTCGTTGTCTTTTTCATGTATGTCACCTTACCCAAGCAAGGCGGCCGCCGGG
>JAZNRA010000026.1:0-3793 GCA_045590415.1 Acutalibacteraceae bacterium
CCGTGCCGTTGGCACGGGGCGGCTTTTTTAGTCCTCGAACAGCTTGTTGTAATAGTCGTTTTTGAGAATCAGGTTTGAATAAGTGAATTTCCGACTGACTACATTGGACACCGTCTGAACATAATTTTCCGGAATAACCACACCCTCGTTAGCAGTAAAGGTCTTGGTAGCAGCGTCGTAGCGTCCGTAGTCGGTGATCCAACTACGATTCGAAAAGCACACCAAGGACGGCGCATCCGAGAGAAAATCGCGCCCCATCAGCAGGCGTGAATCGTATTCCAAACCGAACAAATTGGAAATGGTTGGCAGCAAATCAATGCTATAGGTCGGCTCGTCAATGACGATGCTCTCCAGTCCCTTGTGCCACATGATCAGCGTGTTGCGGTATTTTTCAAAGGTGGAGCCGGTATCATGGCCGGCAAGTTCGCTGTAATAGTCGGTCTCGTTTGCCTGCTGCAATCCGTAAGGATAGTGGTCGGCGGTCAGCACGATCACGGTTTCCTCTGCGATGCCGCGCGCCTCTAAATGATCGATCAGTTCTTTCACCATCAGATCCAATTCGATCTGACACGCAAGGTAGGCCTTGACCGAATCCGATTCATACGGCAGATCCGCCACCTCAGACTTATGGTACGAAGCCATACTATTCCCCATAAAGGTATACAACATGTGACCGCTGACCGTCAGATAATAGGTGTGGAACGGCTGATCGCTGTCCATATACTCGGCGGCGGTCGCTTTTGCCATCAGATAATCCGAATTGGGCCAAACCGTTTTTTTCTTGGTGTTTTCGCCGTAGTATTCACGGTAATCCAACGTCAAGCCGTTACCGATGCCTTTGTAAGCATATCCTAAATTCGGATGGGATTTGTGCCGCCCATAATAAGTATGGGTATGATTGTGATAGGCATACGTGCCGTACCCCAATTTCTTAAACATATTGCCGAGCGAAAAATACATATTGCGGTCCGCGGAATATTCCATGCTGTGTACACCGGTTGCAGGCATTAATCCTAACAAACTGGTGTATTCGCCGTCCGAGGTGGAAACGCCCCAGCCCGGCGTATAATAATCGGTGCACTGAATGCCCTCATGCGACAATTTATACAGCGTCGGTGTCAGTTGTTCGCTGACTGCATACGGCGAAAAACCTTCTGCGACGATAAAGATAAGATTCTTCCCCTTAAACTTTCCGGTATACTCGTTTTGCATTGTCGGGGTAACGGAGGCAAAATACTCATGCATCTGCTTAAGTGTTTTATTGGTTTCCTTTTCTGCCAAGTTTTCAAGGTCCAGCGCATCGATCACATTTTCCTTATATGTGATCGGTTCGGGGGCGGGATCCTTTTGTTCATCCGTCGGCAAGGAAACCTCCCCATCCAATTCTTCGACTTCTTCGCCGAAAACAAGATATTTCAGGTCCAACTGTGCGGTGGTGAGCACACCGAAACTTGCCATTGATTCGTCAACGGAAAACGTCTTCGTATACAAGCGCGCAGGGCTGGTATCCCCTTGGTTAAAGCACAGCGTGATCAGCACCGCAATCAACTGCAGTGCGGCTGCCGTACCCACTAAGAGACCTTTCAGCTTCCACGGTAAACAGTGCGCCGGTGCCAACCGTTTACCAAATACCACATAAATCACGACCGGCACCCAAACGAGCAAAATAGCAGGCAGATTGCGTAACATTGATAACAACGCATCGTGCCAGAATTGCATGACCTGCCCCACGTTTTTAACCGAATAGACAATATAAAAGGTGTCAAACACCCCATAATAGACGATCTGTGAACTGATAATGAGCGCCACCGCTGACAATACCCCGATGGCAATGCCGCGATTGACCTTGTTTTTACCAAATGTACACAACAAATACCCAACCAACGCAAGTGGCAATGTAAACAAAAAACTCAAAAATAAACCAACGCCGAAAAACCGATCGACCGTAAAAATGCGGAAGATCAGTTCCATCCAAACAAATGCGAGCGGCAAGTACAGCAAGAAAGCCCACACCGGAACCGGTCTGGCGGGTACCGCGTGACGATGACCTTTCATTGGTATCACGTTCCTCCATGGGTAATAATCTGTCGTAAACAGTCGTTTTCAGTATATCACACCTCTTTACGATAGTCCAGTTTATTTTATGTGACCGTGCCGCCATTATTGACGATACCTTCTTTTTGTTTTATAATGTTGTTGATAAACTATTAAAAATCTGTTCATACACAACAGTGCGGATTTTTGTTACAATAACCGAAAAAGGGGGATATCCGCATGGAAATCAAAATTATGATTGCCGATGACGACAGCAACATCTGCGAGCTTTTGCGTCTGTATCTGAGCAAAGAGGGCTTTGAACCGATCGTTGTGAGCAACGGTGAAGAAGCGGTTGCACGCTTTGAAACGGACAAGCCCGATCTCATCCTTTTGGATGTAATGATGCCGCAACTGGACGGATGGCAGGTATGCCGCAAGATTCGCAAAAAATCGGATTGTCCTATCATCATGCTTACCGCCAAAGGGGAACTTTTTGATAAGGTTCTCGGTTTAGAACTCGGTGCAGATGACTATATTGTCAAGCCCTTTGAAGCAAAAGAGGTCATCGCCCGCATCAAGGCGGTACTGCGCCGTTCGGGGTTGTCACAAAAAGAAAAGATCAAGGAAGTATCCTACGATAAGTTATACATCAACATGGAAAATTACGAGTTGCGTGTAAACGGCAAGCAGATCGACACTCCGCCAAAAGAGATGGAACTCATTTACCATTTGGCAAGCAACCCCAACCGTGTGTACACGCGCGATCAGTTGTTGGACGAGGTGTGGGGCTTTGAATATTACGGTGACAGCCGCACGGTGGACGTGCATGTAAAGCGCTTGCGCGAAAAATTAGACGGTATATCCGAAGAATGGACGCTCAAGACCGTATGGGGCGTCGGATATAAGTTTGAGGTCAAGCAACAACATGTTTAAGAGTGTTTTTTCAAAATACTTTACCGTCACCGCCATCATCATTTTCTCCGCGTTTGTGTTGCTTGCCGGAACGCAAGCGCTGTTCGCGCGCCGTTACTGGCTGCGCGACAAGGAAGTGCTGTTAAATGACCACGCCGCCAACATTGCGGGCTTTATATCGGAAAACTCATTTAATTTAGTGCCCAACGAGTACGTCATTCCCTCCTCCCTCACACCGACAATAAGACGCTTTGCGGAATCGTTTGACGGCAGTGTGATCGTCACTGACACCTCCTTTCGGGTGCTCTTGTGCTCCGAAGGCACTCCGTGCACACACATTGGCAAAGAGCTGCCGGTTACCCTGCATTCGGCACTGCAAAACAATTCGCTGTTTACCGTCAGTCGTGTCGGTGATTTTTATACCGAAGCGAAATATTGCTCCGGTGCCACGTTGTATAGGGACAACGCCGTGATCGGTTACGTGCTGGTCACCACCTCCGCCGCGGAACTGCTTGATTACATAGCAGAGAATGTTCAGATCTTTTTGATCTCCGCTCTTGCCATTTTGATTGTTTCCTTTGTGGTGCTGTATTTGATAACCTACCGTTTTGTGCGCCCGCTCCGTCAAATGGCGATCGCTACGCGCCGGTTCAGCCAACGTGATTTTTCCTACCGTGTCAAGGTTCGCGGAAAAGACGAGGTTGCGGAATTGGCAACCGCACTCAACGGCATGGCTGTGGCGCTTTCCTCAGTAGAAGAGATGCGCCGCAGCTTCGTGGGGAACGTATCCCATGAGCTGCGCACACCCATGACCACCATTTCCGGTTTTATCGATGGCATTATT
>JAZNRA010000027.1:0-3612 GCA_045590415.1 Acutalibacteraceae bacterium
TTCTCCCTTCTTTTTTCTTTTAAGTTATAGTTGATCGGATGTGGGGGGGGGGCGGAGCCAATCCCCCCCCCCACCCCCCCCTGAAAAGTTACCGTAGCTACGCACGCACGGGTCTTCCATTATGGCGCGGGGCCTGCCTTGCGCGCAAGGGATAGGGGCTCGCCGCCGCAACCGCGCGAAGACAGGGGAAAGGGGATAAGCGGACCGAAATTCCAACAATCGAAGCGCGCGGGCGGACGGCGGCCCTTGCGCGCGTCGGCACCCGCGCAGTGGGGACGTTGCCCCGTGGGGCGTGTTGTTTTCTTCTGCTGTTTGGGGGTGTTTGCTTTGTTGTTTGAGTCCGTTTTGCCGTTGCGTTGTTGGGGGAGGCCGTCGCCTGGCTCCGTTGCCGTCCGATTCGTCTTCCGTTGGGGCCGTGATTGTCGCGCCGTCGTTTGCTGGTGTTCGTCGCGGTCTGAGGCCGCGCGCCTGTTGTGGCGTTTTCGCGCCGCGTTGCGTTGGGCCCGTTCGTTGTGGCGGCCGTGTTGGGGCGGGATTCTGCGGCCTCCTGCGCGTGTTGTGGCGGCGGAGGTGCCGCGGTTTGGGTTGCGTTGGCTTGCCCTGCGTCCTGTTCGCGTTTCCGTCGGCGGGTGGCGTGTTTGTGTCCGTCGCTTTCCGCCTGGTCGTCGGTGGGCGGCTGATTGAGCTGTCCGCTGTTTTTTTTTTAGCGTTGCGAATCCGATTTTGCTTGACGTGACGCCGTTTTTCCGTTATAATACGTGTAAATAATTACCCACAATTCATGGTCTGGAGGGTTTCACATGATTGAAATGCGTATCGTTGCAAAACTCAAGGGGCACGAGCCGATGATTACCACTTACGGCACCCGCAAGGAAATGTACGTTTGGGTCGTCGATCATGCCGATCAGATTGAGTCACTGGAAGTCGTTGGCGGCACATTCGCAAATACCTGGCATTGGGCACCCGACGTCGGTTGGGTCCAAATCCCGACGGGCAAGTACTTCAAGCACGATCCCGGATTTATGCAACGCAAACCGCAACGGCACGGCAACGGGTACTGGTCGCGGCACCCGTGGCGGTACTGCTTGGACAATCCGTTGGCACCGAATCCGTTGTGCGCGATGCGGAGCCTGTTTGATTAATCGACGACCAACAATCAAATACCCCATATCTAAGCGTTTCGTAACCACGGGACGCTTTTTTTTTGTGCGTGCGGACGGCGACACCGCGCAAATCGGATCGGGCGACACGTGGATCATACGCGCAGACGTCGACGGCGCTTGTTCGGCAACAAATTCGCTGTCGCTCATGGTTGTTGTTGTTGCCGAACTGGTCGCGCCTTACGACTGTGAGAACCATTATACTTGCCGTCGCAAGTATAATGTTTCTCATCTGCGCTAAAACGGCTCGATTAAATGTAACGTTGCGGGCGGGCTGCGCGGCGGTGCCGTCCGTGGCGGCCGCTTGCCCGTCCGCGAGGCTTGGTGGCGTGCTTATTGTGATTTTAAGGCGTTCGTGGCGCACGTCGCGGCGGGCGGGGACCCCGCGCCCCCCTGCCTCGCCGCGTCGGCGCGGAAGCAAACCACCAACAAAAACAAATTGACGCCGTAGACGGAATTTCATACAATGTACCAAAGGAGGATGATACTATGGCTTATCAGTTTTCGAAAAAGCCGACCGCAAAATTCCAGTTCACGACCAACAGCGATTCGACGGACAAAACGACACTTTCTGGAATTAATGCAACCCTCGGCAGTGCGGCAATCATCTGCGACGGCGTAACCAGCCTTATGGCGATCGGCGGCAACTCGTCGACCTACAACAACGCGGTGCGGACGGCAACGGAGTCGGTTTACGACGACGGGAACCAGGGAGAGTGATGACCAATGTCGGAGACAACGAGAACCCTAAGATTAACCATGACTTACGGCGATTATACGGAGCGCAACTACAACATCAAATGGCAGAACAATGCTGACGTCGCAACAAAAGTTAAAGCGTTCAATACGGCGGCGCAAAGTGCGGGATCGACGGTTGCTCAAACTTTCTTGTCCGAAAACGGAGCGGCCCCGACGGCAATTACGGCGGCGACGGCAATCACCAAGACAGAGGAAGTGATTTACAGTGCCTAAAACAGACGTAAAACTTTACTCGACGGACGCGGCGACGGGAGCGAAACAAACAACAACCGTTTCTTATGTCAACCCGACCGCGAACTACACGGCGTTGAAAAACTTCGCCCAGCAGTTGAACGGATTAACGACCAACACTTACACAAGCTCCGACAGGATCGAGACCCTGAACCTGGACACGGAAGAGGAAGACAACCAGACCCGTGAAATTACGGTAACCAACGCCGGCAGGAACCAGACGGCGACGATCACGATCAATAAGTCGCAGTCCGAAGGAGGCGTTACGCCGCAAGTCTTTTACTATCGCAACGAGGAAAGCACGACTACAAAGCTTACGGTGTCTTCGATCGGAAGCCAAGACCCGACGAAAGCCGTCTGGAACTGCACAATTCCCGACTACAACGGCACGCTTTACATCGGCACGGTTGCGACGGAATATTTTGCCGCCGACTTCATCAGGACATCGATAGGGTAAAGGGGGCAAGAGCAATGGCAGACGTTACGACCACAACCAACAGCCTCAAGATTGAAGCCGTCTTCGTAGACGGAGACACGCGCAACATCACATTAAAAAATCCGAAGTCGAACATTTCAACTTCGGAGATTCAAACGCTTGAGGCTTACATTTCAGCCAACAGTCTTTTAATCGGCGACCGTTACCATGGAACCTTCGGGAAGATCGGCACGGTTACCAGAGTTACGGAGCAACGGACGGAAGTCGACCTAAGTTAAGAGTTAAGCCGACGCAAAGCTTTTTCTTTCAGTTCGTGTTCCCAGCGCAAGTTCCATTCACGGACGCGGGCTTGCTTATCACGGCCCATTGTGACATAATTCGGGTTGACCATGAATTCGGAAAGTCCGTCTATCTTGGTTTCTTGGACGAGGAAATCATTTTTCAACGTCGTAAGAGCCGAGTAGACGGATTTTCGCGTTATATTCAAGGCTTGTTCCAAATGTTTACGCGTGCAACGATAGCCGTAGACGCCGTTGACGCCGTATTGTTGCTTGTGCGCGAGATACAAGAAGATTCGCACAACCGACGGAGTTTCCGTCTTAGCAATGAATTCGGACATCTTTTCAGTGTAGCTGATCACAAAACCACTTCCATTCTGTTTTCGAGCCGTGAATGTGTTCGACGAAATTAATTCGCCGTTTGAATCGTATCGAGCAACTTCGACGTAAGCCGTGCGGAGAACTTGATTTGCTTTTGCCGTAGCCGACTGCGGAGCGTCGAACTCAATCACGTTCGATTTTTTTTTGACCATGAATCGAACCTCCAGAAAAATTTTTAGACGGAATTTGGTACTTGTGTAAATTCTTACACGTAAGTTAAGCACCAATTATGGGTAAATATTTACCCATAAGATAGCAGACGGAATTAAGTACGTCAAGCGTTTTGTCGACCGTCATTCTTCTCTTAAATTATATGTGTCGCGTTGATAGCGGGGGGGGGAGGCAAACGCCCCCCCCCCCCCCCCCC
>JAZNRA010000028.1:0-18977 GCA_045590415.1 Acutalibacteraceae bacterium
TGTAACTGCAATGCCGCCTGCGTTTTACCTGCGGTGGGATTTAAGACAAAGATGTGCCGCATGGAAGAATTCCTCCTCGTTTCACGTTCACCGATAATAGCAATATAACTGGCATTTTAACATACCGTTATATAACTTTCGGCGTTTATCCGCTTTTCGTCCGAACTGTTCCTCAAACGTTTCATCGGGACTGATGATGGCATAACTCCATCCCGCTTTCGGGACGAACACCTGCCCCATCACACGATACAATTCCTGCGCGGTTTGAACATCCAACAACCGTTCACCGTAGGGCGGGTTACACAGCACTACACCGCTGTCCCCCTCCGGTACAAACTGCCTGAGATCGCGCACGCTTGCGTGCACCTCGCGCGCGACACCCGCCTTTGCGGCGTTTTCTGTTGCCAAGCGCACCGCCTCGGGATCAATATCTCCTCCGATAGCGGTAAACGCCCGATCGGACAGGACCTGATCCATCGCACGCCGGCGTTCAGCGCGCCACATCTCATCCGGCATCCAGCCCCAATCCATAAAAGCGAAGCGTCTGCGAATACCTGGTGCTATGCGCCGTGCCGCAAGAGCGGCTTCGATCAGCAAGGTGCCCGATCCGCAACAAGGGTCAATCACCTGCTCAGCGAGCCGCGCGCGGGTGACGTCAACGATCGCGGCGGCAAGCGTCTCTTTGATGGGGGCGCCGCCGGCGTTTTGGCGGTATCCGCGTTTATGAAGTCCTGCCCCGCTGGTATCGATCAGCAGAGAAACCTCGTCCTTTAAGATAGTGAATTGCACCTGCACCGTCGCCGCCGTTTCCTCAAACCAACCAATGCCGTATTTGGTTTTAAGGCGTTCGACAATGGCTTTTTTGATGATGGACTGGCAATCCGGCACACTGTGTAACGTTGAATTTAACGACCAACCCTTGACGGGGAACGCATCCTTGCGGGAGATAAACCGCTCCCACGGCAACGCTTTTACCGCTTGAAACAGTTCCTCAAAGGTGCGCGCCGAAAACGAGCCGACCAACAACTGGATACGTTCGGCATACCGACTGCCGATATTGGCACGCGCCAGTATATCCTCTCCGCCGGAAAACAAAACGCGTCCGTTTTGCGGAGTGACGTTCTGCGCACCCATACGGCGCAACTCATCACCCAAGATTCCCTCTATGCCAAATAGGCACGGAGCACAAAAATGAAAAGTCTGCATACATAATCCTTTACAACCTGACAATATGATAAAAAATGCCGTTGCCATCGGGCAACGGCACGTTTAACTATCCTCTTTATGATTTCCTACTGCGGGAAAAGCCACCGTGCTTGCCGTCTAACGAGCGTTTAAGATCCAGCATCTTTTCATCGCTGGTCTGCTTGAAGCGCGACATCATCTCTTCGAAGTTACTGCTCTCGGTACGGGTGGACTGCCACTCAAAACCGCCTGGACGGCCGGGTGACGTATGACGCGGTGTATTGCGGTTGGTACGCGGCGGAGGATCCATAGCTTTTTTGATGGAAAGACTGATCTTACCGTCCTCACCAATGTTTAGGATCTTAACCTTAACCTGCTGATTTTCCGTGACATGATCGCGGATTTCCTTCACGTACGTCGGTGCAACCTCTGAGATGTGCACCATACCGGTCTGACCGCCTTCGAGTTCGACGAATGCGCCAAACTTGGTAATACCGGTCACCTTGCCTTCAACACAAGTACCCACTTCCAACGCCATTTTGCGGAGTTCCCCCTACTGCCTAACTGGTTAATCATTCGGGATCTCGACTAAGATCGTCTCACCCGGTCTTGCCATGCCTTGCTTGCGCGCCTGCTGTTCCTTGTATGCGTCGCTGTTATCGATCTGATCCTGCAGCACCTCATTCATTTCCTCTTGCGCCGCTGTTTGCTCGTTCAGCTTGTCCAAGCGTTCCTGCGCGTTGCTGAGCTGCAACTGCAGTTGTACCATGGAAACCACAACATACACCGCAAAGGCGACGATGGCCACCCGAAGAAGTACGCTTTTTCTGCGTTTTGCTGCTTTTTTACTTTTCACGGTGCCATCATCTCCTTTCTTCCGCACAAACTTATACGAAACGATTATACACTACTCGTGCTCTTTGTTTCAAGTCCTTTTTTAAATTTTTTCAGGTTTTTTCGCATTTTTTTCAACAATTTGCGACAATCTTCACGTAGCACACCGATCGGCACTCGGATAAGCTCGCGCAGACGGCGTCCCAAGCGCGATAACCACGTGATGACGGCGGTAACGAAACGCACCACCGCACGACCGACCGTGTAACGATACGCGAAAAAGCCGGCTACAAGTCCCGCAAACACATACAGACGCACGAAACCGTCGGTAACAGCCAGTGCAAACAAAAAGACGAGCGGTGCCGCTGTAAGAAAGAACAGCATATCCTGCCAAAAGACACGAATCGTGCTCGGACGCAGTATACAACGCAGAATGCGAAATATATCGTAATATGCCCCGAGCAGGAACCCCATCCCGCAGGACAAAAACAGCTCTCGCAACTGCATGACATTCGTAAATCCCATATCTATCGAAACAGTTTACCGAAAAAACCGCCCGAGCGCGTATGCACCTCGGTATATACGAGCGACTCTACGTGCCCTTCCAGAGTCAGATCACCCGTTTCAACATTCAGACGGTTGATATGCAACCCCGTCCCTTTAACAGTCAGCTCGCCCTGCTCTGTGTAAATCACAACCGTCGTTTCGTCAAAGCTGTCCACATCTTGAACACCCGACACCGACAACACTCGACGTTCACTTAAGCTAAGCAGATGCGGCATGGCGGGCGTCACAGCAGATACTTGTTCTTTCATAAAAAAACTCTCCCCTTACACCATAAGGTATATGGGGAGAGTTTTCATAATATTACTACAGCAGTTTGTAAAGAAGTGCCGCGTCGTTTTTTGCCACCGTTTCCTGCACGCCGACAACCTCAACCGTTACCTCGCGCGTACCCAGGGCAATAGTCAACACATCACCGATCTTGACATCGTAAGAAGCGCGTGCGGGTTTGCCGTTGACCGACACCCGCCCTGCATCGCACGCCTCGTTCGCCACGGTGCGCCGCTTAATAAGACGCGACACTTTCAAATACTTATCCAAACGCATAAAGAGCACCCCCCAAACAAAAAGCCGCCCAAACGGGCGGCTTTTAAACAATCGACTATCCGATTATTTCGCAACAGCGTCTTTGAACGCCTTGCCGGCCTTGAAAGCAGGAGCTTTGGAAGCCGGAATCTTAATGGTCTCCTTGGTCTTGGGATTCAAGCCGGTGCGAGCGGCACGAGCGCGAACCTCAAACGTACCAAAACCAACCAACTGTACCTTATCGCCTTTCGCGACGGCCTCTTTAACAGAGTCCAGAACAGCAGCGACAGCTTTCTCAGCATCTTTCTTAGCCAAACCGGTTTTCTCAACAACAGAAGCGACTAACTCAACCTTGTTCATGATAAATAACCTCCAACAATTTTATATTCCAACGGAATGTTTCCGCATAGAATCACAGTAACCTTATAATATTCTATCCCATGCGCCTTTTTTTTGCAAGGGATTTTCACAAAAATTCTCGCAGCGCTGATAAATTCCACAAAAACAATAAAAATTTATCGTTTTTTTAGTGTATTTTACCAAAATTTTGGTCCTATTGCGCAATAATTTGATCGACGGCGTGTTGTACTTCAAACCGTATACGCTCCATATCCAGGGTGGTGAACTCACCGAACCGGTACACGATACGGCCGTCCACGACCGTCATGCATACCGCCCGACTGCCGGCACCGTACAACACGTTCGAGAGCGGTGCGTTGGCGGGGGTTAAAAGCGGATGGGTGGTATCCATCACCACCAGATCGGCGCGGTATCCTTCGGCAATATCGCCGCAATCGGTACGGCCCTGCGACAAAGCGCCTGCGCGCGTGCCCATATACAGCATCTCCTCTGCCGGCAAGGCGCCCGCGTGACAGGCAAGCCCTTTGGCAAGCAACGCCGCCGTGCGCATTTCGTCTACCATATCCAGCGTGTTGTTGCTTGCCGCCGAATCGGTACCGATCGCAACGGGCAGTCCCATCGCCCGATAGTTCTCTACCGATGCAATACCGCTGCCGAGTTTTAAGTTGCTCTTGGCACAATGAGCCAGCGTGACGTTGTGCTGTGACAAACAGCAAACGTCGTCATCTGTCAGCCACACGCCGTGTGCGACCGTCAGCGGTTGCGCGAGCATTCCGACTTTTTCAAGAAGGCGCGTCGGTGTGCAACCGTGCCGACCGACACACTCTTTATGTTCGCTTGCGGTTTCCGACAGATGAATGTGCATCCGCAACCCGTTTTCAGCCGCCAGTTCGGCGGCATCGTGCAGAATGTCGGGGCGCGTGGTATATTCCGCGTGCGGTGCGACGTCCACTAAAATCCGACCGTCTTCGGCACCGTGATACCGTGCGATAAGTTCTTTGGTATCGGTATACGCGGGCAGATCGGCAAACCGTTTGGCAGCATCGAAGCACGAGATCCCCCGCCCGATGTTTGCTTTGATACCGCTCTTTGCCACCGCGCGAACGGTATCCTCACAGAAATAATACATATCCGTAAACGAGGTGGTGCCGGTCATCAGCATTTCGGCGATGCCGAGCATGCTTCCCCAGTATACCGCGTCCGAAGACAGTTTGTCCTCAAACGGAAAAATGCGGTCAAACAGCCACGACTGCAACGGCATATCCTCACCGTAGCCGCGCATCAAGGTCATGGCAACGTGGGTATGCGCATTGACAAAGCCCGGCAACAGCAAGCGTTGGTTGCCGTCGATCCGTTCTCCGTAATCCTCGGCAGGCGGTGTTTCCCCCACGTAACGGATATACGCGCCCTGCACGCCCACGTAGCACGAAGGCAGATACGTTCCATCGGCCTTCAGTACCGCAATATTTTCGAAAATCATACGTCCTTCGCCGCCTTTGCCACAATCGCTTTCATCAGTTCCCCAAAGGTACGGGACATTTTTGCCGCCGCGACGACAACCTCGTCGTCACTGACCTCAGTGCCCGCGACGATTCCCGCCGCCATGTTGGTAATGCAGGAGATTCCGAGTAATTCCATGCCGCTTTGTGCCGCAACGATTGCTTCCGGCACGGTGGACATGCCCACCGCATCGCCGCCGAGCAAACGGATCATGCGGATCTCGGCAGGCGTTTCGAACTGAGGACCGCCCATATAGAAGTACACACCCTCCCGCAACGGAACAGACAAGTCTGCCGCCGCACGGCGTGCGATCTCCTGCAAGCGGGGCGTATAGGTATGCGTCATATCAAAGAAACGCGCGCCCAACCGTTCATCTGCCGGTCCTCTCGCGGGACTATCCGCGCACAGTTTAATATGGTCGGTGATGAGCATCAGATCACCAACTGCAAAATCCGTGTTTACACCACCCGCGGCATTGGTCAAGATCAACGTTTTGACACCAAGCGCCTGCAGTACCCGCACGTAGAAGGTAACCGTTTCAAAGCTATAGCCCTCATAATAATGCGAGCGGCCGGAAAACACGAACAGCGGCACGCCGTTCAAACGGCCCGCCGCTAAAAATCCCGCGTGAGACGCCACGGTGGACACCGGAAAGTGCGGGATGTCCCCGTATGGAATACGCACGGCATCCTCAAGCTCGTCGGCAAGATATCCAAGCCCCGAGCCGAGCACCAACGCCGTGCGCGGCAACGCCGTGCCTGCCGCGGAAAGGCGCTCACGCACCTGTGCCGCCGCCCGCTCAATGCGCGCCATCGCATCGTTCTCGCTCATCAAAGCTTTTCACCGCACTGGTTGCAAAACGTCGCCGTATGCTCATTAAAAGCACCGCAGCCGTCGCAACGCACGAGGTTTTTGCTGTCCATGATCCGCTCTTCCAGATCCTCGATCTCGGCATTCAGAGCGTCGATATGCTCAATGCACGCATCCACCATATCGTCGATCGGCTCGCCGGACTTGCGGCTGTCATAGATAAGTCTGCCCAAGCCCTCGTGCGCACCGGCGATCTCGCGGCGCAGATCTGCGATCTTCACTTTCATTTTTCCGAGTTCCACCAATTCGCCGGTCTTCTTGCCGACGTTTTCCGCGACGTCTTTTACGCGGGACACAACATCTTCAAACTTTGTCATACTCGATCGCTCCTTTTTTTCGTTTCCTACTTTATATTATAAAAAATTTCAAGCCAAAAGACAATAGATTTTTATTTGGAGCCCACAAATTCCCAAAGCAGAGAATCCGCCGGCAGGTGTTCGGCTGATAACGAGCAAAACCGTGACAATGCATCCGTCAGGTGTGCAACCGTTTCGGCATACGGGCTTTCTGCGGGCACTTCCTGCAACAAGGGCAACAGCCGCGGGGCGATCAGTGCGGGCTCAAAGGCGTGGGTCGTATCAAAGACCGCGTGTGCCGTATCCACGTAAGGGAACATGTACAGATTCTCACCGCGCACGACCTGCCGCCACATATCCAGCGTGTTCTCAATAGAACTGTTGCGGAATTGATAATCACGCAACATCCGACGGCACAAACGAAGGTCACGACGCGTTAAAAGCGTATCCTCGCCGTCGTACACCCGCGACATCACGTTGATAAAGATCTTAAACACGTTATCCGTCGGCAAATGGTCTTCGAGCATCGGGTTAAGTGCGTGGATCCCCTCAAAGATGACCACCGACGTATCGGTCACGCGCAGTTCGTGCTTTTGCGGTTCGGGCTCACGGGTGTTGAAATCAAAACGCGGCAACTGCGTGACTCCGTCCGTCAGCAATTCCTTCATGCAGGTTTGCAACAGCGGCAGATCCAGCGCTTCAATCGACTCGTAATCATAACTGCCGTCCGGCAAGAGAGGCGCTTGCCCTTTTCCGCGGTAAAAATCATCCAAGGAGATAATACTTGCCTGCCTGCCGCGCAGCTCAAGCTCGCGCTTTAAGTTGTTGGCGGTGGTGGTCTTGCCTGCCGATGACGGACCGGACAGCATCACAAGGCACCTGCCCGGCATGCACTGCGTCATGTGCTCCGCCACCTGCCGCACGTTTTCAAGATACCGCGCACATTCCTCGTTCACCATGTGTTGTGCATCCTGTCGCAACCGCTCGTTGATGTCTGCTACGCGCAACGTGCGCTGTGCAAAAAAGTGATTCATAGGCGTATCCTTTCGTAAAAATCTTTAACAGTAGCTTTCCGATTCAGCATTTCCGCAAGGCCGCTGTTGTATTCATAAGGGAATTTATAATTAAAAATACGTTCCAAGTATTCCGTCCCCGGCTGCTTTAACTTGGAAACCGCACCGGCCCCGCACCCTAAAACGGTATGCGTTTCATCCATGATATAGACGTTGTATAAGCCGTCGCACCCGTCCTTTGCCCAACCGACGTTTTCCTGATTGCCTACCGTGCGGCTTTGGCGATAGAGATAATACGGATGATACCCCTCTTGCGGCAAACGCTCGGCGGTATAACGCACCATGCGTACCGCTTCATCACCGCCGCGGTAATCCGCCCGCTTTTGCAACGTCAGATTCGCGGCGCGTTTCATGGAAAGCGTATGCACGGTAACGCTTTCGGGTGCCAGACGCAAGATGCCGTCGACAGATTCGCAAAAACCGTCATACGTATCCCCCGGCAAGCCCGCGATCAGATCGGTATTGATGTTATTATGTCCCTGACGACGCGCCGTTTCGAACGCTTCGTAAAACTGCGCCACCGTATGCTTGCGGCCGATTTCGGTCAAGACAGCGTCGCGCAGCGTTTGCGGGTTGATGCTGATGCGCGTTACACCTGCTGTTTTTAAAACGCGCAGTTTGTCGTCGGTCACGGTGTCCGGCCGTCCCGCCTCCACCGTATATTCCCGCACGGTGGACAGATCAAACGACGTTTCCACCGCTCGCGTCAACGTTTCAAGTTGTTCGGGTGTAAGCGTTGTGGGGGTACCGCCGCCGAAATAGAGGGTTTCCAAGCGGAGTCCCAAATCCTTGGCAAGTGCACCGGTAAAGGCAATTTCCTCTGCCAGACGATCCACATATTCCGGAATCAGTTTGGCGGCTCTGGTGACGGTTTGGGACACAAACGAACAGTAATCACAGCGCGACGGGCAAAACGGCACCGATACGTACAAGCTGAACGATTCCGGTCGGGACAACCCCAAAATGCGGTTCTCCGCCTCCAGCGTCGTTCGGCTTAAAGAAAGTTTGTGTTCACTGACAAATAAGCGTTCGCGCAGGTGAGCGATCGCCTTCTCTTCTCCTTCCTCCGCAATCAGGCGGCGTAACAGCTTGACCGGCCGCACACCGGTGACGATACCCCAATCCTGCGTGGTGTGAAACGCATCCGATAACAACTCGTACAGCAATTCACACAGTACCAATTCGCACTCATCTCGATAAGAGGGGTGCGTGTTTGCCACCTGTGCGTGCCGTGTTTCGTCGTAGTCGGTAAGCTGCAAGCGACAAGAGAGTGCCGTTTCGGTCGCCTGCTTTTCCAGTCGCGCGATCAGCGCTGCGCCATCCGACGGTGTATCGTCAGATTCCGCTACCACCAAACGCTCTTGCGGCAAAAACAACCGACAGACGTTTTGTAATTCAAAATGATAATCGTGTCCTTGTAAGTACAGAACCATATCTTATATTCCTACCATAAACGGATTTGACTGTTTTTCAAATCCTATCGTTGTTTCCCCGCCGTGGCCGGGTACGACGCACGTTTCATCCGGCAAGGCGCTCAATCGGTGCAAACTTTGCCGCATCGCCGTCATGTCGCCACCCGGGAAATCGGTTCTGCCGATACTCCCCGCAAACAGCGTATCGCCCGCAAAGAGAACATTTTCACAACGATAACAGACACTGCCGGGCGTGTGTCCCGGTGTGTGTAACACCGTAAATGTCAGCGAGCCGACCGTGACGGTATCGCCGTCTTTGAGCAAACGATCCGCCGTGGGAGAATCCGACAACGGCATCACACTGTACCGCGAATCCGTCAACCCACGCACATCGTCTGCGTGTACATAAAGCGGTGCAGCGAATTCCCGTTGTAAGCGAGCGGCGGCACCCATGTGATCAAAGTGCGCATGCGTAAGCAAAACGGCACGAACCGTTAACGAAAACTCACGAATATGCGCAAGAATTCGCTCGGCTTCATCGCCGGGATCAACCACAACCGTGTTGCCGTTTGCATCAAACACCAAGCAACAGTTGGCACCGTAAGCACCAACAGGGAAATACTGATATATCACGCAATCACATCCAATCCCGTGTATCCAACGGAATGGTGACCGGCCCGTTGCCGCGCATGCTCACGATCATATGCGCGCCGAACTCGCCCGCTTCGACCTTGGAAACGCCCTGCGCGCGCAGTTCGGCCATGAACAGCTCGTACAGCGGCTGTGCTTTTTCCGGCCGCGCCGCCGCAAAAAATTCCGGTCGCCGCCCGTGCGAGCAGTTGGCTGCCAACGTGAAATTCGACACTGCCAGCACTTCGCCTCCGATGGTGAGCAATGACAGATTCATTTTATCGTTTTCATCGGTAAACACGCGCAGATTGGCGATCTTTTGCGCCATCACTTTTGCGTGTTCGGGGGTATCTTCCTGCTCGACACCGAGCAAAATAAGTGCACCGGGGCCGATACGGCCGACAAGGCGACCTTCCACCTCTACTGAGGCGTCGTATACCCGCTGAAAAATCGCTTTCATATTTTTTACGCTCCTCCGCGTTCAATGTCCTCAACACCGCTTACACGTTTTAAGCGATTCATAACCTCTTGCAGATGCGGCAAGCTGTTGACACCTACCGTAACGGAAATTTGACCGTGTCCGTCACGGCCGCCGCGTGCCTGCAAGCCGTAGATCATTACGTGCATGGCGGCAAGCTGTGCGGTGATATCCGCGAGCAATTCAATGCGGTCAGTCACTAAAATGTGTAATTCCGCTTTGAATTCCTCACGAATGCTGTCCTCCCACGATACATTAACCCAGCGCTCCGGTTCAGCACTGCGTGCGGGATCTTGCGGCACGTTTGTACAGTCGCGCTTGTGAATGGAAACACCGTATCCGCGGGTAATAAATCCAATGATCTCATCGCCCGGCACGGGGTTGCAGCAACGCGCAAACTTGACCAGGCAGTTATCCATGTTTTCAATGATGACACCGCCGTTATGGTGACGGTGCGGCTTGGCTGCCGCCGTGACGCTTTCCGCCGTCACCGGTTCGGTACGCGTGTATTTGACGGCATCCTCTTTCATACGCGGGACGAGGCGCGACAGCAGAATGCCGCCGTAGCCGATCGCCGCATAAAAATCGTCAATAGTGTCACAGTGTTGGCGCTTTGCCTGCGCCAACAGGAAATCCTCAAGGTCCTGTCCCGACAAGCGGATAAAGTTGCGCGCCATTTCGCGTTCCAGTTCCTCGCGCCCTTGCTGAATGTTTTCCTCTCGGCGCTCTCGCTTGTACCACGAGCGAATCTTGTTGCGCGCTTCACTGGTCTTAACGAGCTGTAACCAGTCGCGGCTGGGACCGTGATTCGGCGCAGAGGTGGTCAGGATCTCCACCACCTCACCGGTGTTCACCTCATAATCGATCGATACGATACGCCCATCCACCTTGGCGCCCACCATGCGGTTACCAACCTCGGAATGAATGGCATAAGCAAAATCGATAACCGTCGAACCTCGCGGCAAGCTGACGACTCTGCCGCGGGGCGAAAAGACAAACACATCGTCTGAGGACAAGTCGGTTTTGATTGACCGCACGATATCCTCGGCATCGTCAACATCCTGCTGATTTTCGATGAATTTGCGCACCCACGCAAGCTTATCCTCCAAACGATCCTTTTTCTGGATACCGAGTTTGTATTTCCAGTGCGCCGCAATACCGTATTCTGCCGTGTGATGCATCTCCCAGGTGCGGATCTGTACCTCGAAGGCAATCTTTTCGTGGCTGATAACAGTGGTGTGTAACGACTGATACATATTGGCCTTAGGTGTGGAAATGTAATCCTTAAATCGATTAGGGATCGGGTGAAACAAGTCGTGCACGATACCCAACGCGTTGTAACAGTCGTTGACCGTATCTACGATAATGCGCACGGCATATACATCGTATATTTCATCAAAGGCACGGTCTTGCATATACATTTTTCGGTATATACCCGCAATGCTCTTGATGCGTCCGCAAACAAACGGTTTCATACCGTATTCACCCAACCGTTCGCGCAACTGTTCCTGAATCGTATCCAGAAACGCCGTGCGCCCGTCGCTGCGCATATTCAAATTCTTTTCGATCTCCTCACACCCCATCGGGTCAAGCAGATGCAACGAGATATCTTCCAGTTCCTCTTTTATGGCACGGATACCGAGCCGATGCGCAAGCGGCGCGTAAACGTCCAACGTTTCCTTGGCTTTATCCCGCCGCTTCTGCGGATACCAACCGTCGCTGGTGCGCATATTGTGCAGGCGGTCTGCCAGTTTAATGATGATAACGCGAATATCCTGCGACATTGCGAGGAGCATTTTGCGGACGTTTTCCGCTTGCTCCTCTTCCCTTGTTGAGAACGGCATTTGCGTGATCTTGGTAACTCCGTCGACAAGCAACGCCACGTCCGCGCCGAACTCGCACTTGATGTCGTCAAGTTCAATGCCGGTATCCTCCACCACGTCGTGCAAAATTGCCGCAATAATGGTTTCGTTGTCCATACCCAGTTCAATGAGAATGCACGCAACCTGCAACGGATGGCAGACGTAGTCCCCGCCCGTGTACCGCGTTTGACCCGCGTGAGATTCGCACGCCATCGTGACAGCGCGATCGATCGTCTCGCTGTCGTATTTCTTTTCAGAGGCGGCAATCGCTTGCTTTAAGGCGGCAATCGCCTGGTCTTTGTACCGTATTGTATTTTGTTCCACGATCACCCCTCCTGTCCTAACAAATAACGAGCCGTTTGTGTGCTCATCAAATCAAATTTACCCTCTACGGGTTTCATCGCCGCATACACCGTGTCCCCGTGATTCTGCCAATCGATCAAGCCCGCCTCGCAGAGCAAGGTAAGCGATACCAGCACGTCCGTGCCCGTAAACGGCTCGCGGGCCAACGTATGAATCAAGGATTCCACCGTACCGCGGTACGGGTGTTGCTTTAAGAATCGATATACCGACGCCGCGCAATCACGGTTCGGGGAAGCGGTATCCCGCACGGCATCGCGGCGCAAAATCGAATCGTAGCGGCGCAGAGTATCCAACACCGTTTCCTGATCCAAGTCTGCATGCCGTATATCGCGCACGATAACGGATACGCTGACGGCGCCGCGGTATTCGTTGCGGTCCAGCGTTACCGATACGTTGAGTACCTCTCCCACCGCAAACGGGAACTGATCCGGTGCGGTTGAAAATTTCATAGCGGTCACCCGCACGCCGTCGCGATTCAGGGTCAATCGCAGATGTTTACCCCCGCCCACGGCATCAATACGCTCTAACGTCATACGATACAAGCCGAACAGCGGAGAAGGATTCCCCGCTCCAAACGGTTCCAGCGCCGATAAGCATGTTAACAGTTCCGGCTTGATCTGATCCGGCTTGAGGCGACAGTCCATGCGCACCTCCGGCACCGGCATCGTCGATGCCGCCGCGGCATACGCGTTGATCTTCTCACAAAACTCCTGCAAACGAGATGCCTCCAACGTCACGCCCGCAGCCAGTTCGTGACCGCCGTAGCCGAGCAGGCAATCCTCACAGGCGTGCAACGCTTCAAACAGCGAAAAGCCCGCAAGACTTCTGCCCGAGCCGCGCGCGATACCGTCATCCACCGACAGTACCAAGCAAGGACGGCCGTACCGTTCCTGCAGGCGCGCCGCCAAAATGCCCAGCACGCCGTGGTGCCAGCCCTCGCCCCAGACAACCATCACGCGCTGTGCCGTTCTCTCGGGTGCCTCACATAACGTTTGTAAAATCGGCGTCAAAATTGCCGTTTCGGTTTCCTGCCGTTCTCTATTTTTCTCACAAATCTCGCCGGCTAAACAATCGGCCTCTTCCTCATTTTCACTGAGCAGCAACGCTGCCGCAATCGACGGATCGCCCATACGGCCCGCCGCGTTGATGCGCGGCGCAAGTGTGAACGCCACCGAGGTCGCCGTCTGTTTCGTTCCGGCAACCCCCGCGTGCTCACGTAAGAGACGCAGCCCGGGGCGCGTTTCGTTGTTGATACATTGTAATCCGCGACGCACCAAAATGCGGTTGTCGTGACGAAGGGGCATCACGTCGGCAAGCGTGCCGAGTGCCACTAAATCGCCGTATTCACGTATTACCCAATCGGGATCGCCCTCCAAGGCGCATACCAACTGAAACGCCACGCCGACGCCGGCAAATTCCTTGAATTCGCTCGGGCAGTCGCGACGGTGCGGGTCAACCACCGCTACCGCATTCGGCAATACATCTTGCGGCTGATGATGGTCGGTTACCACGACGTCAATGCCGCATTCCGCAGCAAACTCCACTTCTTCCAAAGCAGTAATGCCGTTATCGACGGTAATGATCAATTGCACACCCTGTGCCGACATTTCCTCAATGCTCTCGCAATGCAGGCCGTAGCCCTCACCGTCGCGCCGCGGCAGGCGATAGGCGACCCTGGCGCCCTGACTCCGCAGATAGGAATACAGAAGCACCGTAGCCGTGATACCGTCTGCATCGTAATCGCCGTATACCATAATGCTTTCGCCCTCGTCAATCGCGCGCTGTACGCGTTCCACGGCGGCATCCATATCCGCAAACAGAAACGGATCGCTCTGCAGATCGTTGCCCGCCAAAAACTCCACGGCAGATTCTGCATCGGTAATGCCGCGACCGGTCAGCAACAAGCAAAGCAACGGGTCCAAGCCGCATTCTGCCGACAAGTCGCTGGCAATATCTTTATTCACTTGTAAAAACGTCCAACGTTTGTAGCTCATACGGGTTTCCCTCTTTATAGTATATACATGGTTATCATACCATTTCTTGTGCTTTGATTCAATAGAATTCTTCTGTATTTGTGCTCAATTTCGCCTGATTTTTTCAAATTATTCCAAGTATTGACATTTTTTGGAAATTGTGATACGATAATCCCGAGGTGATCGTATATGAAATCAACAGGTATCGTTCGTCATTTGGATAATCTGGGGCGTATCGTGCTTCCCGTGGAACTGCGCCGTACATTAAAAATCGGAGAAAAAGATCCGGTGGAAATCTTTGTGGAGGATGATATGGTGATTCTCAAAAAGCATCAACCGTCCTGCTTGTTCTGCGGTGATCCGAAAGACGTCATTTCTTTCAAAGGGCACAACATTTGCCCTAACTGCTTGAGGGAACTGACGAAGTAACTTCTTCTCCGAAAAATATGAAACGTTTGCCGAGCGTATTCTCCCTGATCGGCAAAATCACACCGAGCCAAAAGCCGCAAGAGAGCGTTTCTCTCTTGCGGCTTTTCTTTGCGTATGTTTTTGCGCATACACGCATAGGATGGTGTAAAGAAAGGTGTGATTGCCGATGGATAATTCTGATTTTCGTTCGATGATGGAGCAATACAACCGAGAACTCATGCGCATGCAGCAACGCGCCGAAGCCCCGCCTCCGCCGCCTGCACAACCGGTACCGTCTCCCCCGACACCGACCGCCTTCACGGCGCCGCTTAAGGTGCGGGTGACTTCCGCAAACGGTGCCGTACCGATTCCCGATGCGTTGGTGATCGTCACCCGTGAAGAAAACGGCGAGACCATCGTGGAGGGCTCTCGCATCACCAACGCCAGCGGTCTGACCGAGCCGATCCTTTTGCCTGCGGTGGATCCGACGCTTACCTTGCAGCCCGGCAACGACATTCCGCGCATCGTATACGAGGTGACCGTTGCCGCGCCCGATCATTACCGTGCGCGGTTGAGCGATGTCCCGCTGTACGGCGGTATTCCGACCGAGCTTCCCGTATCGCTGATTCCGTTGCCGGAGTTTAACAACGATCCCGAGCAGGAGATCCAATACACAACACCACCTATCAATCTGTAAGGAGTTTTCCTATGCCTGATTTACCGTTTGTGCCTGAGAATATCGTCGTGCATCTCGGTGCGCCGTCATCAGACGCACCGAACGTGACGGTATCGTTCCCGGACTATATCAAAAACGTTGCCTCAAGTGAGATCTTCCCCACCTGGCCCGAAAGTGCGATCCGTGCCAATATTTTGGCGCAGATCGCGTTTGCGCTCAACCGCATCTACACCGAATGGTATCCCAGCCGCGGCTACGCCTTTGACATCACCAACAACATCGCGTTCGATCAATCGTTCGTGCAGGGACGTGACATTTTCGACAACATCAGTTTACTGGTTGATGAACTGTTTAACGATTACGTGCGCCGCCAAGGGTCGATCGAGCCGTACTTTACGCAATACTGTAACGGCACGACGTCCACCTGCGACGGATTATCCCAATGGGGTACGGTGGACCTTGCCAACCGGGGCTTAAATTCGGTTGAAATTCTGCAATCCTTTTACGGTGATGATATTGAGATCGTCACCGACGCACCCGTGCGCAACAATCAGCCGTCGTATCCCGGGGTGCCGCTTGCCGTCGGCTCCAACGGCAACGACGTGTTGACAAAGCAAATACAGCTCAACCGCATTTCCCGCAACTATCCCGCCATTCCGAAAATCGATCCCGTGGACGGTGTGTTCGGCTCCGCCACCGAAGATGCGGTCGTTGCGTTTCAGGAGATCTTCGGGCTAACACCGGACGGCATTATCGGCAAGGAAACCTGGTATCGCATCGCGTTTTTGTACAACAGCGTCAAGCGGTTGGCAGAACTGGATTCCGAGGGCATCGCGCTTGATGATATTCGCAAACAGTTCTCTGAAATCTTGCAACTTGGTGATACGGGCGACGAAGTGCGCGTGATCCAATATTTTCTCGCGGTCGTCGGCACGTTTAACGACGCGGTGCCGTCTGCGCCCATCAACGGCATCTTTGACGAAGCCACTCGAAATGCTGTCATCGCGTTTCAGCAATATGCGGGACTGACTCCCGACGGTATTGTAGGCGAGGAAACGTGGGATCGGCTGTACGATGCGTACCGCGGTATCATCAGTACGATTACGGTGCCGGAAAATCGCATCGCGCCGTATCCCGGTACGCCGCTGACAAACGGCGCACAAGGGGAATTCGTATTGTTTTTGCAAAGCTATTTGAACCGTATTGCCGAGACGTATCCCGCCATTCCTACCGTTGCCGTGGATGGCGTATTCGGAGACGCGACCGAGACTGCCGTCATTGCTTTTCAGCGCGAATTCGGGTTGTCTCCCAACGGCGTAGTGGGGCCCGTCACCTGGGACCGCATTGCAAGTTTATACGAGGATCTGAGCGTCGGAGCAGAAAAACAAACGGGACAATTCGGCGGCTACGAAATGACAGAGGGGGTATAACGCTATGTACACGGGCGACCAGCGTCGCGATCACATTCGCGAACTGCAAGAATATCTGCGTGCACTTTCCACGACCGACGAGCGCTATCCCCTACTCGGTGTGGACGGGATATTCGGCCCCGAAACCACCGAAGCGGTCAAGATATTTCAACAAACAACCAACTCTCCCGTTACCGGTACGGTACAACGCGCCGATTGGGAACGCATCGTGCGTGAGTACGGTAACCTTTTGTTACAAATCGTGCCGCCGCGCATGATCAACCCGTTTCTTGATCCCACTTTCGTGCTCAAAGCGACCGAGCGCGATCCGCTTGTATATATATTGCAGGTAATGCTCGGTGCTATCGGTAACAGCGCAATTGCCGTCACCGGTGTATACGACGCCCCTACCGTATCGGCGGTGCGCGAGCAACAGCTTGCCGCCGATCTGCTCCCGACGGGTATGGTGGACCGCGTTACGTGGGATTATCTCGCCGCGCTGTACAACGCGAGATGACCTATGCGGCATAAAGTATTCGTTAAAAACGCCGCTGTACTGACCGTTACCTCCTTGATTTTACGCACCATCGGCATCTTTTTCCGTATTTTTCTGTCGGGTAAGATCGGTGCGGAGGGTATGGGATTATATCAGTTGATCGTATCCATTTACGTGTTGGGCGCCACCTTTGCCACCTCGGGGATCTCCACCGCGGTCACCCGCCTTATTGCCGATGAGCTCGTTTGCGGCACCGCACGGTCGGTGAAGCACGTCCTGCGCCGTTCAATTCTGCTTAGTTTGGGAATCGGTCTTATCTCGACTGCATTGATCTATTTCGGGGCAGACACCATCAGCGACTACTGGATTCGCGATGCACGTGCCGCAAATGCCTTGCGTATGCTCGCATTCAGTTTGCCGTCAATGGGGGTATCCTCGTGCCTTCGCGGGTATTTTATCGCCAGACGCAAAGCGGCGGGGACCTCCTATGCGCAGTTATTGGAGCAAGCCGTGCGCATTGGTGTCATCGCGTTGCTCATTGATCGGTTTGCATCAAAGGGACTCGCGATGGCATGCCTTGCCGTTATGATCGGCGACACAGTGGCGGAATGGACCGCCTGCGTGTATCTTGCCGTTCGCTGCCATTTTGATAAGAAACGGATGCAAGCGGATTTGCCTGCACGAGCCGGTGTGAGGCCTCCCGTTGTGAGGCGGTTACTTGCCATCGCGGCACCGATTACGGCGGGGCGGTATCTCAATACCATTTTGCGCACCATTGAAAATATTTTGGTGCCGAACAATATTGCCAAATACAGCGGCTCAAAGGAACGCGGGTTATCGGAGTTCGGTGCTTTAAAAGGCATGGCATTGCCGCTTATCTTTTTCCCTGCGTCGTTTTTGTCGGCGCTGTCTACGCTTTTAATTCCCGAGATCTCCTCCGCCAACGCCCTACATCAGCAGGGTAAAATTAACCGCGCGATCGAACGTACCCTGCATCTGACACTGCTTAGTTCCATCCTGATCGGTGCTGTGTTCTTCGGTTTTTCGGGCGAGATCGGGGTGCTTTTGTATAACAGCGAGGACGTAGGACGATATCTGTTGGTATTGGCGCCGCTCACCCCCATCATGTACGCGGAAAGTATCGTGGACGGCATCCTTAAGGGGCTAAATCAGCAGGTCAGTTCCTTAAAATACAGCATCACCGATTCCGCCATCCGCATTGTGTTGATCGTTTTCATGGTCCCGCGTTGGGGAATGAACGGATTTTTGACGATCATGGTCATCAGCAATGTGCTGACCTCTTTTCTCAATACGCACCGTCTTTTGAAAGTAACAGGGGTCAAATTGCAATGGGGACGCTGGATCGTGCGACCGCTGCTCGCCGCCGCAGCAGCAACGGTTATTACGCAAGCCGTCACACAGCTACCTTTCTTTTTGAGAATTAACGGAATAGTCATGACAATTTTGGGTATTCTGTGTTTGTGCGGGCTGTACGGCTTGTTGCTGTCATTGCTTGGTTGTATCCGCGTTGCGGAGCTTCGTAAAACCTTGTGATATTTTTTTCAAAATTTTAAAAAATTTCCCTTGACAAGTGCCGGATGATAGTGTATGATAGTCAAGCAGTTTGACGCGCACCATTAGCTCAGTTGGTAGAGCACCTGACTCTTAATCAGGGTGTCCAGGGTTCGAGTCCCTGATGGTGTACCATCCGGCCCGTTGGTCAAGTGGCCTAAGACTCCGGCCTCTCACGCCGGCAACACGAGTTCGAATCTCGTACGGGTCACCACATATCCTGTGGGCTTAAAACTGCCCACAGAATATGCCTACTTAGCTCAGTCGGTAGAGCATGCGGCTGTTAACCGCAGGGTCGTAGGTTCGAGCCCTACAGTAGGCGCCAAAAAAAGAAAGCACGCTTTTGCCGCAAAAGTATGCCAAACAACATAACATTACGGTATTGTTAAAGAACGCCGTGTCGGTGATAACGGACGGAACGCGAATTGTTTTAAATGTTGCGGGGAATACGGGTCAAGCCAAGGGTGGAAGCGGCGATGTTTTATCGGGAG
>JAZNRA010000029.1:0-4797 GCA_045590415.1 Acutalibacteraceae bacterium
AATGCAAAAATTAAAAAGCAAGCTAGGCAGTCTCTCCCTCATCCCCGCAAGCGCAAAACCTGTGAAAATCCTTGCGGATTTTCGTAGGTTCTCATTCCCAAGCCTCAACGAAAAAATGCAGGGCACACCAATGGTGTGCCCTTCATTTTTTGGCTGCGGAACTAGGAATCGAACCTAGACAAAGAGATTCAGAGACTCTCGTGCTACCTTTACACAATTCCGCAATATGCCGAACGTGTTTATTATACCCGTTTTTTTGTATTTGTCAAGCATTTAGACGGATTTTTTTGAAAATTATCCGACAAAACAAAACCGCCGGAGAACGATTGCCCTCCGGCGGCATTTGCTTACCGAATACCTTTACTTATTTCAGGTTATTCTCGTACTGCTGGATCATCTTTTTGACCATCTGGCCACCGATGGAACCGGCCTGTTTCGCAGTTAAGTCGCCGTTGTAACCCTGCTTCAGAGTCACGCCGACTTCATTGGCAGCTTCCATCTTGAAACGGTTGAGGCCTTCGCGCGCCTCGGGGACCATGCTGTTCTTGCTGGACATACACTTACACTCCTCAAAACGATTTTGGCGTTACCGCCTATATTCATCTTGCGTTTGCAGTAGTATTGTGTGTCCGTTATCACGAATCATGTGTGACAATTTCTGCAAAATCTTGATTTTTTTTACAGATCGTCCGCATCCTGTTCGGGAACTCCACCGTCATGCGCCGTGCCGGTATAGCTGCCGAGGATATCCGATAAGATCTCACCACGCCCCTCGGTCACCATACTATTCGTTATTGCGTTTACGCGATCGGAAACGTGTGTTTTACTCTTTTCATTCTTTTTTTCCATTGTTTCACCACCCGTAATAGTATGACCCTAATCTTTTAAAATTCATCATAAAAATAACTTGACGAATTTTGTCGTACTGTGTATACTAGGGATAGTGCTTACCGACAAGACCATCACAACTTGTTGTGGTACAAGAACAGTGAGATCTTGCGGAGGCAAGGTCTTTTTTAATTTTAATATTGAAAGGATGGGGCTTTAATGCAACTGATCTACAAGGTCGAGGATCGGCCGAAATTTCCGCAAATTTTAGTCTTTGCGCTCCAACAGTTGCTCGCCATCATGGCAGCAACACTTGTCGTCCCTGTTATTATCAATAACGGCGGTTCTATGCCGGAGGGTGCGCCGGCGATGAGTTCTGCCGCTGCATTGCTTGGTGCCGGTGTCGGTACGTTGGTGTATTTACTGTTCACGAAGTTTAGAAGCCCTGTGTTTTTGGGTTCTTCCTTTGCATTCTTGGGCTCAATGGCGGCTGCGTTTGCCGGTGCTGTTTCCGCTGCGGCCGGTTATCTCGGCTTGATCATCGGTGCTGTATTGGCAGGCCTGGTGTACGTTGTTATTGCTATTGTTGTTAAGTTTGTAGGCGTTGGTTGGGTTAATAAATTGATGCCTTCCGTGGTAATTGGTCCCACGGTTACCATTATCGGTTTGTCACTTGCCGGTAATGCAATCGGCGATCTGCAGACTGCTCCTGCAGGTGGTGATTCGAAAATCGCTATTGTGTGCGGTTTAGTAACCTTGGCAGTGACAATGCTCTGCTCGACTTTCGGCAAAAAAATGGTTCGGTTGGCTCCGTTTATTATCGGTATTCTTGCCGGTTATGTAGTAGCAACAATTTTCACCATCATCGGAGATGCTGCCGGTATTGATGCGCTTAAGGTTATCGATTTCACGCCTCTCAAAAATTTGGTAGCAGACGGTGTTACACTGAACACCTTTATTACCGTCCCGGAATTTACTTTTGTAACGGCACTGAAAGGGTTTAAAGACATCGATGGCACCTATATTGCAACCTTGGCTGCCGCCTACGTTCCGGTTGCTTTTGTTGTGTTTGCTGAACATATTGCCGACCACAAGAACATCTCTTCGATCATTGAAAAGGATCTTCTGGAAGAGCCCGGCCTGCACAGAACGTTGCTTGGCGACGGCGTTGGTTCAATGGCGGGCGCTTTCTTTGGCGGTTGTCCCAACACTACATACGGTGAATCGGTAGGTTGCGTTGCTATCACCGGTAATGCTTCCGTTATGACTATTGTGGTGGCGGCAGTAGGCGCGATTTTGATTTCGTTCCTGGCTCCGTTTGTGGCGTTTGTCAATTCCATTCCCTCCTGCGTGATGGGTGGTGTGTGTATGGCGCTCTATGGCTTTATTGCCGTATCCGGCTTGAAGATGATTCAGAAGGTTGATTTGGAACAGAACAAGAATTTGTTTGTCGTTTCGGTCATTCTGATTGCTGGTATCGGTGGTTTGGCTCTTACCTTCGGTAAGGTTACCATTACCTCGATCGCCTGCGCTTTGATCCTCGGTATCCTCACCAATGTGATGCTTTCCGGTAAAAAGAACGAAGATGAGGAGTAATACATGATAGTTTTAAAAACGGTATCAGCAGGACTGCTGATACCGTTTTTAATTGACTTTTTTACGCATAAATGATATGTTGTAAACGAGAAGCGGAGGCGTTGAAATGGCTTATGTGAATTATGGCGAATATGAGGTTATGTACGATACGGTACAACGCCAATTTGACGTCTTTTATCAAAAAATGCCTATCCTGCAGGCGGCGCGTTTAAGCGGCCTTTATGCAAACGGCGAAAGGGTTGCGAACATAGCGGATTTTGAGATCTGCGAGGTGGACTATGACGTTTCCCTAAAAGAGAATGGCTTTGGGATGGTACTCACGTTCAAACGAAAGAAAAACGACAAAAATGCCTTTGTTTTCACAGTGTTAGTGAAACCCGATGGTGTATATTTGAAAACACAACCATACGATACACACATTACCGGCACCGTGTGTAACGGTGCGGTATGTGCAAGCGACGTGTTTCCTGTTTGTGTGACGCGTGCAGCAACCGATATACGCGCGGCGTTAGGTGAAGCGAGCACAGACGTCGATAATGCTTTGTACAATAAAAAGACCGACACGGCAGTCGTTGTCGGTCAGTCGCGCCGCACCACGTTGGTTTACGACAATCAAAATAATACCTACATATTCACTATGCCTGTTTATGCGGGGGAGTCATGCGCCGAGGTGGGAATTTCAGTGCGTACACACGTGTTGGCTCAGCAATACCACATACCGTTTTCGCCGTATAACCGAAATACTACGTTTTCGACGCCGCCCATTGGTTGGATGACGTGGTATGCGGTGAAATTTGATGCGAGCGAGAAAACCGTGCTCAAAAACGCACGGTGGCAGGCAGAACATCTCAAAGACTACGGTGCAAACACCGTGTGGGTGGACTGGGAATGGTATCACGAAGCGTTTCCCGGTGACCGAACAGACGGCGTCAATTCCCTAAAGCCCGATCCAAAAAAATATCCCCACGGCTTACAATATCTCGCCGATCAAATCCGTTCGTTGGGTTTGATCCCGTCATTGTGGATCGGGTTTACAAATGAACCGGCAAAAAATGAATTTATCGAGAAATATCCCGATATCGTGTTGGCGGATAGCGTGCACTGGTGCGGCCGCTATTTTTACGATTTTACCAATCCGCATTATCTCAACGAGTATTTACCGACGGCCGTTGCGAACGTGCGTAAGTGGGGATACGAAGCGGTCAAGTTTGATACGATTCCAAGTTCCATTCGTATGCATAACCTGTATCGCGAAAATATGTATGATCAAACGGTTACCGTGTATGAAGCTTATCGCAATATGGTAAAGAAAACACGGCAACTGTTGGGCGAAAACGTGTATATGCTCTCTTGCTCGGGCGCAAATAACGCATCCGTTCTTTGGGGCTCAGACGTGTTCAATGCAGCTCGTGTAGGGGACGATATTTTCACGTGGCAGGAGCATTTAGACAACCTTCGCCGTATACAAGAATTCTATCCGTTGCATACGATCCAGTTGCACGTAGACGCGGATAATGTGGTACTGCGCAGCGAATTTAATACATTTGAGCAAGCCAAGTCACGTGCTACCATCGTTTCACTGCTCGGCTTAGCTATGACGTTCGGCGATGAATTTGAGGTGCTTTCAGAATCGCGCGTGGATCTGTTAAAACGGACGCTTCCGGTTTTAGATATTCACCCCATGGATTTGTGCGTGGGGGATTTTGACCGAGAAAATCTGCTTATTAATCTTTGCATTGCCAAGCCCTTTGAAAACTATCAGGTGACGGGCGTATACAACTTGACCGAAACGGATGCGGTGCGTACGCTTTCGCTGTGTGACGACCTGCACTTATCGGGTGGAGCGTATTTAGTTTATGATTATTTCCGTGATCAGTATTTAGGAGCGGTTACCGACACCATAACGCTTGACCTTAAAGCGTGCGAAGGACGGATTTTGTCATTGCGCCCCTATTGCGGCGTGCCGCAGATAATCAGTACCTCCCGCCATATTACCCAAGGCGCCGCGGAGCTGACGACCCTTTCTTTTGGGGACAATACGTTGTCCTTTACGGCGGATTTGATTCAAAACGATCCCTACACCGTGACGGTCTACGTGCCGCGCGGTTACCGCCTTTTGGCGCAGAATGGGTTTGAAATGTATACCGAGCAAGAAAATCTACTGCGCCTTACCGTCCTACCGCAGCAGACAACGTCCTACGCCTTTTCTCTGCATTTTATAAAAGACGAAAGCGATTAAAAACATTACAAAAAAACAAAAGCGGCACACCCCACTGGGTGTACCGCTTTTCTTGGAAGTCGGAGGCCAAGCGGTCTTAGGAAGACAACTCTGCCTTTCAACTCCTTGGCCCACAGAACGACATGGCTACGACC
>JAZNRA010000030.1:0-2949 GCA_045590415.1 Acutalibacteraceae bacterium
TATCTGTATTACCGAGCGCCCCGGGCACGCGACAGAGATCGTAAAAGAAGAAGTGGCTATCGGCGATGCCGTTCGTTTTTATGCGTGCGGCGGTGACGGCACGGTGCTCGAGGTCGTTAACGGCTTAGCGGAAGCAGAAAACGCGGAACTTGCCTGCATACCGTGCGGCTCCGGCAACGATTTCTTGCGGATGCTCCCGGATCGTGATCTCTTTAACGATTTTCGTGCGTTGGTTATGGGAGAGGCGCGTCCGGTGGACGCCATTTTGTGCAACGGTACGTGGTCTCTCAATATGTGCTCAATGGGGATGGATGCAGACGTCGCCAATCGCATGGTGCGGTATAAACACCTGCCGCTGGTGAGCGGCTCCATGGCGTATAATCTGGCGCTGGTGCAGACCTTCCTGCGCCCGCTCGGTCAGCAGTTGCGTATCGTGATGGAAACGCCGGAGGGCACGGTTGAGCGCAGCGGCAATTATATGTTTGCGCTCGCGGCAAACGGCCAATATTACGGTGGAGGGTATCACGGCTCGCCGTTATCCGAGCCGGATGACGGGTTGTTGGATTTCGTGCTTATCAGTAAGATCAGCCATCTCAAAATCCTTTCAATTCTTAATTTGTATAAAACCGGTCAGCATTTGGATCTGCCGTGCTGCGAGACGTTCCGCGGCACCAAAATGCAGGTGCTCGCGGATAAACCCGCTTGCGTAACGGCAGACGGTGAGTGCTTTACCACCACCGCTGTCAGTTTCGAAATACATCCGCAGGCGGTGCGCTTCGTGTATCCGGCGGCGAACGTGGAGGAATTGTTAAAAAATTATAAAAATTCCGCATTTTCCCAAAGTTCTACTTGATTTTTCCCGCAAAGTTGATACAATAGGTTTAGCACTCTTCGACAAAGAGTGCTAAACCTTGTATTTTATATCTCGTAAGGAGGAATTTGTTATGACGATGAAGCCCTTGGCTGACAGAGTAGTCATCAAAATGGTTGAAGCGGAGGAGACCACCAAAAGCGGTATCATCCTTGCCGGTTCGGCTAAAGAGAAACCGCAGGTAGCGGAAGTGATCGCGGTGGGCCCCGGCGGCAACGTGGAGGGCAAGGAAGTGACTATGTACGTTAAGGTCGGCGACAAGGTCATTACCAGTAAGTATTCCGGAACGGAAGTCAAAATGGACGGCGAAGAGTACACCATTGTTCGCCAGAGCGACATTTTGGCGATCGTTGAGTAAGTAGAGTATTAGGAGGAACGAATCATGGCAAAAGAGATTTTGTATGGTGAAGAAGCGCGCAAGGCGCTGCAGGCCGGTGTGGACCAGTTGGCGAACACCGTAAAGATCACGCTCGGTCCGCGCGGCCGCAACGTGGTGTTGGATAAGAAATTCGGTGCGCCGCTCATCACCAATGACGGTGTGACCATTGCCAAAGAGATCGAGCTGGACAACGCGTTTGAGAACATGGGCGCACAGCTCGTGAAAGAGGTCTCCACCAAGACGAACGACGTCGCCGGTGACGGTACCACCACGGCGACCCTGCTCGCGCAGGCGCTCATCCGCGAGGGTATGAAGAACGTGGCTGCCGGTGCGAACCCGATGGGTGTGAAACGCGGTATCCAGAAGGCGGTTGACGCGGTGGTTGCCGAAGTCAAGGCCAACTCCAAGAAAGTCAACGGTACCGAGGATATTGCTTCGGCGGCGACGATCTCTGCCGGTGATGCGGTTATCGGTAAGCTGATCGCGGAAGCGATGGAGAAGGTGTCGGCTGACGGTGTTATCACGGTTGAGGAGTCCAAGACTGCCGAAACCTACACCGAGGTCGTTGAGGGTATGCAGTTTGATCGCGGGTACATCACCCCGTACATGGTCACCGATACCGATAAGATGGAAGCCGTTATCGACGATGCGTATCTGCTGATCACCGATAAGAAGATCTCCAACATTCAGGATATTCTGCCGCTGCTTGAGCAGATTTTGCAGTCGGGCAAAAAACTCGTTATCATTGCCGAGGACGTTGAGGGCGAGGCACTGTCCACGCTGATCGTCAACAAGTTGCGCGGTACCTTTACCTGCGTCGCGGTTAAGGCGCCCGGCTTTGGCGATCGCCGCAAGGAAATGCTGCAGGATATTGCTATTTTGACGGGTGGTCAGGTCATCTCCGAGGAGATCGGTCTGGAACTTAAAGACACCACCGTTGCAATGCTCGGCCGTGCCCGTCAGGTGAAGGTCCAGAAAGAGACCACCATCATCGTGGACGGCGCGGGTGATGCCGATCAGATCAAGGCGCGCGTCGGTCAGATCCGTTCGCAGATCGAGACGACCACCTCCGATTTTGACCGTGAGAAGCTGCAAGAGCGTTTGGCGAAACTCGCCGGCGGTGTTGCTGTCATCAAGGTCGGTGCGGCTACCGAGGTCGAAATGAAAGAGAAGAAACTGCGCATTGAGGATGCTTTGGCAGCGACGAAAGCGGCTGTTGAGGAAGGCCTGGTTGCCGGCGGCGGCGTGGCGCTGATCAACGCTTCCGACGTGTTGGTTTCCATGTTGGATACCACCGACGGTGACGAGAAAACCGGTGTGAAGATCGTGCTGAAAGCGATCGAGGAGCCGGTGCGTCAGATCGCGCTGAATGCCGGTCTGGAAGGCAGTGTTATCATCGATAAGATCCGCAACGAGAAAGCAAAGAACTTCGGTTACGATTTTGCTACCGAGCAGTACGTGGATATGTTTGCTGCCGGTATCGTGGATCCCACCAAGGTGACCCGTTCTGCGTTGCAAAACGCTGCTTCCGTGGCGGCAATGGTACTGACGACGGAGTCGTTGGTCGCGGATAAGAAAGAACCGTTGCCCGCGGCACCTGCGGCACCTGCCGGTATGGACGGCATGTATTAAAAAGAACTTGCATGAAAGTCGGCGTTGCCAAGTCGGAGGCCAAGCGGTCTTAGGAAGACAACTCTGC
>JAZNRA010000031.1:0-22560 GCA_045590415.1 Acutalibacteraceae bacterium
GTGTATTCGATCTTGGAAAAATGCGCGTGAAACGTTGCCGCACGCTCGGCACCCAGGTCGCCCAGCAAACGGTCGAGCACCGCCGCAAACGCCTCGCGGGAATTAAGCCCTCCCTGCGTGCGGGAATTGAGATGCCCGAAATCAATGCAGGGCAAAAACCGTTCGTCCACCTTGCAGAATTCCAGCACCTCGTCAAGATCACCGAGCTGGTTGATCTTGCCCATGGTCTCAGGGCAAATGCGCACAGCGCACAACCCCTCTTCATCCAATGCCTGCTGAGCGCGACGCAAGGTTTCGGCGGCAAGCACCGTGGCGTCTTTTCGCGACAAACCGCCCAAACCACCGGGATGCACCACGATACGCTCTCCGCCCATCGCGGTTACCGCTCTGGCACTTTCCAAAATATAACGTATGGAATTGTCGCGTTTTTCCGCCTCCGCGGAGGCAAGCGAAATGAAATACGGTGCGTGCAGGGATAACTGAACGTCACAGCGTTCTGCCGCCTCGCCCATTGCCTTGGCGGTATCCGTCGACACGCGCACCCCGCGCCCGCACTGATACTCGTACGCGGTCAGTCCCAAAGACTGTAACCAGAGGGGCGCTTCTACCGTTGCTTTATGACCGGCGGCGTAAAACGAATCACTGTTTCCCGCAGGTCCGAACCGAGCGATCATTCTCCCCGCCCCCTTCGATTCTCATAGATCTTGCGTTCCCACCGCCGGCGAACCCGCAAAAACGGTTTATCGGTAGCGGGATCCATCGGCATCACCTGAAAGCAAGTGATGCCGTACAAATTAGCGCCGAGAATATCGGTAAACACCTGGTCGCCGATGGCGGCACATTGCGCTTTCGGGAGCCCTAACCGCCGCACCCCGCGCCAAAACCCAAACGGCGACGGCTTACAGGACAGTGATATATGCCGTAACCCGATTTTTTCGGCAAACGGCGCTACGCGCCACTCCCACGCGTTTGACACAACCGTCAATCGGATACCCGCTTCCTGCATGTGGGAAAGCCAGCGATGCACCTCGTCAGACAGCGCTTGACTGCCGTGGGTAGTCAGCGTGTTATCAACGTCGAGCAACAGCCCGCGCACGCCCAAGCGCTGCAGGTCATCCAAGGTAATATCGGTAATACGGTTTTTATAGAGTGTGGGGTAAAACAACGCCATAACAGCGACGATCCTTTCTCAAAAAACAAGAAAAAACGGGCAATTCCCATTGCCCGTTTTTTGAATCATTTGAACTTTCTTTTACGAGCGGCCTCGGACTTCTTCTTACGACGAACGGAAGGCTTTTCATAATGCTCTCTTTTGCGGACCTCAGCAAGCACACCGGAACGCGCGCAAGACTTCTTCCATCTACGCAGAGCGCTGTCCAGAGATTCATTCTCTTTCACTTTGACTTCTGACATTCTTATTCCCTCCCTCCGCTTCACCAGCAGGGGTAATTCTCATAGTGACCCATAGTGACACTGTTTGTAGTATACAACAGAAAACCACCATCGTCAAGTGCTTTTTTCAAATTTACTTCACAACGATATTCACAAGCTTTTGCGGCACGTACAGTTCCTTCACGATCTGCTTACCCGCGATCTCAGCCGCGATCCGCTCGTCGGCCTTTGCCTGAGCCAGCACCGCGGGAGCGTCGTCCTGCATACCCACCGTGATACGGGTACGGATCTTTCCGTTTACCTGTACCGCGATCTCCACTGTATCGGCGGTGCACTTGTTTGGATCGTAGGTCGGCCACGGGGTATATGCGAGCTCCTCGGCATGTCCCAGCTGCTCCCACAACTCCTCGGTCATGTGCGGCGCAAACGGATTGAGCAGCTGCACCAAGATCGCATATTCCGCACGGTTGGGACCGCCGATATCCGTCATCTCGTTGAGCAGCGCCATCATCGCGGCGATTGCCGTATTGAACTTCAGATTCTCAATGTCCTCGCCGACCTTGCGGATGGTACGGTTGATCGCGATCTCCAACTCGGGACGAACGGTGTCACCCTCCACGAGCGATTCCGACAACGCCCACACTCTTTCCAGAAAACGGTGGGCACCGCGAATGCTCGCGCTGGACCACGGAGCGGCTTTTTCAAAGTCGCCGATAAACATCTCGTAAACGCGCAACGTATCCGCACCGAACTCTGCCACGATATCGTCGGGGTTGACCACGTTGCCGCGCGATTTCGACATTTTCTCGCCGTTTTCGCCCAGGATCATGCCGTGGCTGGTACGCTTTGCATACGGCTCGGCGGTAGGTACCACGCCGATGTCGTACAGGAACTTATGCCAGAAACGGCTGTACAGCAAGTGCAGGGTAGTATGCTCCATGCCGCCGTTATACCAGTTGACGGGCGTCCAGTATTCGAGCGCTTCCTTGGAAGCGAGTGCCTCGTCGTTGTGCGGATCGCAATACCGCAGGAAATACCACGAAGAGCCCGCCCACTGCGGCATGGTATCCGTCTCGCGCTTGGCGGGCGCGCCGCATTTGGGACAGGTGGTGTTCACCCACGAATCGATCGCCGCCAGCGGGGATTCACCGTTGTCGGTGGGCTCGTAGCTGTCCACCATCGGCAAACGGATCGGCAGCTGTTCCTCGGGAACGGCAACCTGACCGCAATGCGGGCAATGCACGATCGGAATCGGCTCGCCCCAATAACGCTGACGGGAGAACACCCAGTCGCGCAGCTTATAATTGACCTTCTGCTCACCGATCCCCTCTTTTGTGAGGTGCTCAATGATGGCCTTTTTCGCTTCCTCGACCGATAACCCATCCAGAAAACCGGAATTCACCATCGTGCCGGTGGCACAGTCGGTAAACGCTTCCTTCTGAACGTCGCCGCCCTTGACGACTTCGATGATCGGCAGATCAAATTTCTTGGCGAACTCCCAGTCGCGCGTATCGTGCGCGGGAACCGCCATGATCGCACCGGTACCGTAGGACACCAGCACGTAATCGGAAATAAAGATCGGGATCTCGCGGCCGTTGACGGGGTTGATGGCAACCACACCGTCGAGCCGCACACCGCTCTTGTCTTTGGCGACCTCGGTACGCTCAAAATCGGACTTGCGCGCCGCCGCCTCCTGGTATGCGCGGATCGCCTCCACGTTCTTCAATTTACCCGCTTCGATCCACGTCTCTAAGAGCGGATGCTCGGGCGATACCACCATGTATGTAGCACCGAACAATGTGTCGGGGCGGGTGGTATATACCACGACCGGCTCACCGGCGGTCGTCTTAAAGGTGACCTGTGCACCGGTGGAACGGCCGATCCAGTTGATCTGCTGTGCACGCACGCGATCCGGATAGTTGACGAGCTCCAGATCGTCGATCAGACGCTGTGCGTACGCGGTGATCTTGAGCATCCATTGACTCTTGACCTTGCGCACAACTTCGCCGCCGCAACGCTCGCACACGCCGCCGACGACCTCCTCGTTCGCGAGCACGCACTTGCAGGAAGTACACCAGTTGACCGCCATTTCCTTTTTGTAGGCTAAACCCTGCTTAAACAATTGTAAGAAGATCCATTGCGTCCATTTGTAATACGCAGGATCGGTCGTATTGATCTCTCTGGTCCAGTCAAAGGACAAACCAAGCCCTTGCAACTGCGATTTGAAACGCGCCACATTCTTCTCGGTCACGATTTCGGGATGAATGTGGTTTTTGATGGCATAATTCTCGGTCGGCAGACCGAACGCATCCCACCCCATGGGGTACAGCACGTTATACCCCTGCATACGGCGCTTACGCGCCACCACGTCCAACGCGGTATACGAACGAGGATGTCCGACGTGTAATCCCTGTCCCGACGGATACGGGAACTCTACCAGCGCAAAATACGCGGGCTTATCCGTCTTGTTCGACGCGGCAAAGGTATTTTCCGTTTGCCATTTGGTCTGCCATTTTTTCTCAATGGCGGCAAAATCAAATTTTCTCATGACTCCTCATCCTCCAAAAACATTGCGGGATCCAGCGGTCGGGCATCCTGCCACAACCGTTCCAGATCGTAAAATTCACGGGCACTGTCCAAAAAGATATGCACGACGACGGTGCCGTAATCCAACAGCGTCCACAACAGCGTCTGGTATCCTTCCACGCGTGGCGACGGTACGTTCAGCCGACCGAGATCGGTATCCACGTAATCCGTCAGCGCGCGCACGCCGGTGGTGCTGGTGGCAGAGGCAACGATGAAATAATCCGCCAGTGAGGTGACCCCGCCGACTTCAAGCACACAAATATCCTGCGCCTTGTGCGTGTCCAACGATCGCACGATCGCTTTCACGAGTTCTATTGATTCCATAATATCGTATCGACTCCGTTATTCTTCGTCTTCTTCCTTAATACCGCTTTGCTCCACGGCAATCTGATCCATTGTTTGCAATTTTGTATCCGAAGTGCCGCCCGCGGCAATCTCGGCGACCTGCACGTACGCTTCGGTGATCTCCTCACCGTACGGGTTAAAATACGTGTTCAGCACCTCAATAAGCGGCTGGCGTTGCACGCTGTAGTACGAAACGCCCTCTAAGGTCGCCGCCTGACCGGGAATGATCATCGCGGTAATATTCTCAGCGGGAATCTTCTGCCAATTCTTTATGATCTCCAGCATTTCGTCGTTATCGGTTCGGGTGCGGAACGGTGTGGACCCCTGCATAACCGGCAACAGAGAATCCTCCGTAAGCTGCTCTTCCGTCTGCAAGCACAAGCGTTGGAACAGCGCAAAGAACACGCGGCGTTGCCGCTCGATGCGCTTAAGATCGGCTTCGACGGTGTCCCCGCCCATCGTGATATATGCGAGCGCGCCCGCGCCGTCCAAGGTCTTGACACCGGCACTGAACGGGATCTCGCCAAGCGTCACCGCCTCGGGAAGGTTCACGTCCAATCCACCGAGCAGATCCACCAACTTCACAAACGCTTCCTGCGGGATCATGAAATAGCCGTCCACCGGCAACGCATACTGCTCGTTAAAGATAGAGATCAGGTTGTACGAAGCCGAACCGACCTTTTGCGATACGGTGTGTCCCTGCTCCTTACACTCCTCGATCTGTGCTTTGTAAATGCGCTTTCCTTCAAAATCGCACCAATCCAGCGGTGCCGGATTTCCCCACACGTTACCCGCCTTTTTCTCGATCCACAGCTCACTGTCGCCAAGATACGTTGCCTGCGGGATCTCCAGCACGTTCAAGGTCTTTTGCTTTTTATCATGGCATAGTAAAAACAGCGACGAGGTCGGCGAGGTCTCCTCCTCACCGAGCAAGCCCACTACGTAGTATGCCACTTTCTTTTGCAACGATGCCGGCGTGGTATCGTAGGCATTGACATCTGATTCCGAACCGTCCTTGCGGCCCGCATTTTTAATCGCGTTGACCAGCACGATGCCGAAAATCACAAGCAGCACGCACGAAACCGCCACGGTAACTACCAAAAGGCGCTTGCCGCGAAGCTTGAACTTCTGTTTTTTGCCGGTTGTTTTTTTGCGTCTGTCCTTAGCCATTCGTATCGCCAGTCCTTTCCGTAATCTCTTTATAGCAAGCAAGCGTATCCGGATGCACCGGCCGCCCTTGCTCCTTCAGATCGTCGATCGTATACGCCACCGCATACCGCATGGCGGCATCAAGATCGCGTTCCGTTAATTCACGCATCACGTCCACATCGGGATAATCGCGATCGGCAGAGGTAAAATCCGCCAGATACAACACCGTTTCCAAGAGAGACATTCCCGCTCTGGCGGTGGTGTGATACCGCACTGCCTTTAAAATTTCCTCGTCGGTAATACCGAGAACCCGCTCTAAAAATACCGCCCCCGCGTGGGCATGCCACAGTTTCGGTGCCTTTTCTTCCACGGCGTCTAACAGTATACCAAAGTCTTTGAAAATTTGCAACTGGGAATCGCCGTCAGTATCCTTTAAAATATCGTGTAACAATCCCGCGACCCGTGCTTTTTCGGGGTCGGCACCGTATTTTTTCGCCAAACACTCCGCCTGCTTTGCCACCGCTAACGAATGCTCAAAGCGACGCGGTGTCAATCGCCCACGGATAATATCCACGTACTGTTCTTCCTTGTTCAAATACTGACGATTTTCGGTATACAGTTGATGTGCTTCAATGTATGCCGCCACCTCGGGGGAGATCATATCGTGCGGCATCTCGCCGTTTTTCAACCGTTCACGCACTTCGGTCGACGACCAGGCGGGCACGGTAAACTCCGCCACCACGCACCGCGCTCCCGACGCCTCCAACCGTTTGGCGTGCTCGCGCAAGCAGGCGGCATCGGCAGCGTCACGCGGGGCAGCACAGATCGTTGCCAGCCGCGCAATATCCGCAAAGCGATACCAGGTGCTCACTGTCAAAAACATATCCGCCCCCGTCAGCAGGAAAAGCTCCGCATCCGGATACTGCCGCTGCAGCTGCTCCAACGTTACCACGGTAAAGCTTGCTCCGCGGCGGTTGATCTCCAGGTCGGATACCGCCAGTTCCCCATACGGCGCGCACGCCAAACGGCACATGGCAAGCCGATCGACGGCGGGTGCCATGTCGCTTTTAAGCTTGTGCGGCGGTATAAAGGTCGGCATCACCACGACCTTATCCAACGACAGCAACGCGGCAAATTCGCGTGCCAGCTCAACGTGTCCGTTATGGATCGGGTCAAAGGTACCGCCGAACAGAGCAATTCGTTTGGGCATGATTAGTTCCTTCCTTTAGGCAGTACGATCTTCGGTTCGTCGTTATTACGGCGATACAGCACGAACACACGGCCGATCACCTGCACCACCTCGGCACCGACGGCGGCGGCAACGGCCTCTGCCGCTTCTCTGGCGGTTTCGGGCGCGGTTTCCAGCACCTTGCCCTTAATAAGCTCACGGGCGGTCAATGCATCATCCGCCTGCTTGCAAATGGTATCTGAAACGCCGCCTTTGCCGACGTGCACGATGGCCTCAAGCGGGTTTGCAAGCGAGCGCAGATACGCGCGTTGTTTACTGGTCATTTTTCAATTCTCCTTTAAGAATATCACGAAACGCCCGCAGCGCGTTGCCGCGGTGGCTGATAGCATCTTTTTCGTCGGCGGTCATTTCGGCAACCGTTTTATCCCCTATCAAGAACAGCGGATCGTAGCCGAACCCGCCCTCGCCGCGTTCGGCGGCAGCGATCACGCCGTGCATCTCACCCTCTGCCGTGATGGGCGCACGTCCGTCCGGAAACACGCAGCAAATCGCACACGCATAATGAGCGGTGCGTTTGTCGATCGGCACACCGTCGAGCTCGGAAAGCAATAAACGGTTGCGTCCTTTATCGTCGAGTCCCTCGCCGCCGTAACGGGCGGAATACACACCGGGCGCACCGTTTAACGCGTCCACCACGATACCGGAATCGTCTGCAATCGCCGGCAATCCCGTCACCTCGCAGGCAGATGCCGCTTTCAAGTACGCGTTCTCGGCAAAGGTAGTACCGGTCTCGTCTACCTCGGGCAATTCAATGCCGAGATCGCGATCGGTCACCGCCTCAATGCCGAGCGGCTCTAAAATACGGGACATTTCAATAATTTTATCCTTGTTGTGTGTCGCCATGATATAGCGCATATATGTTTATCCTCCAAACAAACCGTCCGTGAATGCCTTGGCATCAAACGGCTGCAAATCGTCGATTCCCTCGCCCACGCCGATGAATTTCACCGGTATGCCGAGTTCTTCGCGGATGGTCAGTACCACACCGCCGCGTGCCGTACCGTCTAACTTCGTCAACACGATACCGGTGATCCCCGCGGCTTCGCGGAACTCTCTCGCTTGATTTACCGCGTTTTGTCCGGTGGTGGCATCCAACACGAGCAGCACCTCACAGCTCGCTTGCGGCAGCTCGCGGTCAATGACGCGGCGGATCTTGCCGAGCTCATCCATCAAATGCTTTTTATTATGCAAGCGGCCGGCGGTGTCGCAGATCACGACGTCTGCGCCGCGCGCTTTGGCGGCGGAAACGGTATCAAACACCACCGCCGCCGGATCGGCGTTCTGCGCGTGCTTGACGATCGCCACACCCGCGCGCTCTGCCCAGATCTCCAGCTGTTCGATCGCCGCAGCGCGAAACGTGTCGGCGGCACCGAGTATCACCTGTTTGCCCTGTGCTTTGAACTGCGCGGCAAGTTTGCCGATCGAGGTGGTCTTACCCACCCCGTTGACACCGATCACCAGGAGCACCGACGGCTTGGTCTCAAGCGTTAAGTCCGACTCACCCGCCAACATCTCCTGTACGATCTCTTTCAGCAGATCGCGAATAAGGGCAGGGTCGGTCACGCCTTGCTCCTTCACGCGCTCGCGCAATCGCTCACACATCGCACCGGCGGTCGCAACGCCCACGTCCCCCGCAATAAGGATCTCCTCGAGCTCCTCAAACAACTCCTCGTCAATGCGGGTAAACGCGTGCAGCATGCTGTTGACAGTCCCCATCAGAGATTCGCGCGTTTTGCGCAGTCCCTCACCGATCTTATTAAATAAACCCATAAGCGTACCCTTTCTTACTGTGCGTTACCCGTAATGCCGAGCTTCGCCTCGACCTCGCTGGCACGCAGCTCCAACAACTTGGAGATACCCTGCTCCTGCATGGTCACACCGTACAGCACGTCGGCTTCTTCCATCGTACCGCGGCGGTGCGTGATCACGATAAACTGCGTTTTGTCGCACATACGGCGCAAATACTGCGCATAGCGGTCCACGTTGACGTCGTCCAACGCGGCTTCGACCTCGTCCAATACACAGAACGGCGACGGCGTAACCTTCAAGATCGCAAACAACAACGCGGTCGCCACCAGCGATTTTTCGCCGCCGGACAGCGCATCCATGTTCAGAATAACCTTTCCGGGCGGCTGCGCGTGCATTTCGATGCCGGAATGTAAAATATCCTGCGGATCGGTCAGCACCAGTTCCGCTTTACCGCCGCCGAACAGATCGTTGAACACCGTTCCGAAATGCGCGTTGATCTGGTTAAAGCGCTCAATAAACATCTCACGCATACGCACGGTCAGGTCGCCGATGAGTTTTAACAGTTCCTCGCGCGAGACCTCCACATCGTTCACCTGTGCACTGAGGAACTCGTAGCGTTCGCTGACTTCCTTGTATTCCTCCACCGCGTCGACGTTGACACTGCCGAGTGCGCGGATCTTGTTTTTCAGTTCAGCCAAACGACGCGTCGCTTCCGCCATATCCTCAATGGGCTTCGCACTCGCCTCCGCCTCACTGAGCGTCAATTCATATTCTTCGTACAGACGGCTGACAATATCCTCGGTTTCCTTTTGTGCCGCCGCACATTTTTCTTCCAAACGGGTCATGTCGCGGCCCACGCGCTCGCGCTCATCCGCCTTGTCACGGTTAAGCTGACGCAACGCCGTCTGCTGCGCCTCACCCTGCATACGTTGCTCGGACAAGGTGCCCACACTCGCCGCCGCCTCTTTTGCCTGCGCACGCAGTTCCTCGGCGCGTTGTGTCAAGAGCAACGCTTGTGCTTCGCGCTCCTCGTTTTGGCGAGCAAGCTCGGCGATCTGCTCCTCCATCGCCAGTCGGGCGCCGCTTTGATCCGCCTGACGCGTCTGCAGCTCGGCGATGGCTTCCTCGATACCCTCGATCTCCTTTCGGAAGGCGACTACGGCAAGCTTCTGATCGCCGATGCGGTTCGCAAGTTCCTCGCGCTCCTCCGACAATTTCCGGCGACCGCCGTCCAACGAGGCGAGTTCTTGTTCCACTGCATCCTTCTGTGCCGAAACCGCAACGCTTTCCTCTTCAGCACCGCTCATCGCGGTACGGCACGCTTCCGCTCGGCCGTTCAGATCCTCGATCTCGCGGGTGCATTCCTGCACCGCCGTCGAGCAGGTCGCTTCCCACTCAGACAAGCGGTTCAGTTCACCCTCCAAACGGATCTTATCCTCTTGTGCCGTGGAGAGCTCACCTTGCGTGCCGAGCACCTCTGCTTGTGAAGCGGCGGCATCCTGCTGCAGGGTCTTCATCGCCGCCTGCGCCTGCTCGATCTTATCCCGTAATTTCTTAAGATCGCCGTTCAACCGCTCGATCTCACTGCGGCGGGACAACAGCCCCGCACCCTTCACGTGCGAACCGCCGGTCAGCGAGCCGCCTGCATTGACGACCTGACCGTCCAGCGTCACCACACGGAAACGGTATTTGTATTTGCGCGCGATCGACACGGCGTAATCGAGATCCTCCACGACCGCCACGTGCCCCAGCAAATTTCGCGCGATCTGCTCGTATTCGCTCTCTACCTCGACCAAGGAAGACGCCAGACCCACAAAGCCCGCTTCGTCCTCCAACGAGGGCTCGTTCAAAAGCGTCCCTTTAATGGATTGTATCGGTAAGAAGGTCGCACGACCGCCCTTGGTATCTTTCAAATACGCTATGCCGCGTTTGGCGTCCTCCTCGCGGTCACACACGATATTCTGTGCCGCAGCGCCCAGCGCCGTCTCCACCGCGAGCGCGTATTTCGCCTGCGCGTGGATCAAACGGGATACCGGCCCGCGAATACCGCGCAGTTCGCCGCGCTCTGCCTGCTTCACAACGCTCTTGACGCTGTGCGAGAAGCCCTCTAAGCTGCGCTCCATTTCTTCCAGCATGCGAATACGGCGTTGCTTTTCTTCCAGGTCCAAGTGCAAGCGATCGTTCTCTTGCTTCGCGGTTTCCACCTTAGCAAGGCGTGCGTTATACCGCATCTCATACCCGCGCAACGCGTTTTGCAGTTCCTCGATCTTATCGCACAACGCACGGTAATCCGCCTCGCACGCCTCGTGCTCCTTGTGCGCCTCGTCGCGTTGCTCGGTACGCTGAGTAAGCGTCACCGTCACCTGCGATACGCGCAGCGTGATCTCGGTAAGCGACGATTCGTTCGTCACGGTCTTCACGCGAATATCCGACAACTGTGCCGCAAACTCGGCCGCCTTGCGGTTAAGCTCCTCGATCTGACCGGAAACCTCCTCGTTACTGCGAAGGAGTGCTTCCCACTGCTCGGTCAGTTCCATTTGCTTGCGCTCCGCCTCGGCGATCTCCTGCTCCTTGGCGGCGATCTCCTCGCGTCGACCGGCAATGGTTTCGTCTATCTTCTTATTGCCCTGCTCCGTCTGTTCGATCTCGCCGCGGATACGGGCGATGTTTTCTTCGTTATGGGCAATGTCGTTGCGCACCAGATTGGCGTTACCCTCGCAACGCACGGCCTCCTCCTCCAACTGACCGGACTCGGTGCGCAACCGTTCCATTTCAGCAGAGAGTGAACGCCCTGCCTCGGCAAGTGCCTCCAACTGGTTTTCGGCATCCTCGATCGCCGCACCCGTCGCCTCGTACTGCGTGCGGGCAAGCTCCAATTTGGCATCCATATCGCGCAGGATCTCGCGGGAGTGTGCCATCGTATTCAGCCATACGCCGATCTCAAGTTCTTTCTTCTCGGACGCATAGGTCAAGTATTTCTTCGCCTTTTCCGATTGGATCTTAAGCGGCCCGACGCGCTCCTCGAGCTCTTTAAGGATATCGCGAAGCCGCAGTAAATTCTCCTCTGCGGACTTCAAGCGACGCTCCGCCTCGTTTTTGCGATAGCGGTATTTGGCAATGCCTGCCGCCTCCTCAAAGATCTCGCGGCGCTCCTCCGATTTGGAGGATACGATCGCATCGATCTTACCCTGTCCGACCATGGAATAGCCGTCGCGACCCAGACCCGTGTCCATAAACAGCAGTTGGATATCGCGAAGTCGGACAGTGGCGTTGTTCAGCAAGTATTCACTTTCACCCGAGCGGTAATACCGACGGGTAACCTTCACGTCATCCGCGTCAAAATCCAGAATACGCTGCGTATTGTCGATGATGAGCGACACCTCCGCAAAGCCGGTTGCCTTACGCTTGGAGGTGCCGTTAAAAATAACGTCCTCCATTTTGGAGCCGCGCAGCGTCTTGCTGGATTGCTCACCCAGCACCCAACGCACCGCGTCACTGATATTGGACTTACCGCTTCCGTTGGGGCCGACGACCGCCGTAATACCGGTGCCGAACGACAGCACCGTCTTGTCCGGAAACGACTTAAATCCTTGTATTTCCAACGCTTTCAGGATCATGCTATGACCTCCTTGATCTCGCCGACAGCCAACCGACTGTCAGCCACGACCTTTACCGTGTAACCGGCCTTCGCAAATGCGATAACATTCTCCCGCCGATGTCCCACCATACGGGACACACACGCGGGATTGACCGCCAGCACACACTCTTTATTGTTTGATTGTTTCAATATCCTTTCCGCTTTGTTGCGGTACAGTCGGCTTTCGCACAACTCACGAAACGCGGGATGCCACGGCCCTGCGACACAATGCCGCATCATGTCCTCCTCCGCGTGCAACCCCAAGCGAATGACCGGGATCCCCCGCTCCTCCTCAAAAAAGGTGAGCAGCTTCGCACACAGCGTCACTGCTTGCTCGAGCGTTTTGGGGGTATAGGTACCGGCACGGTACTCCTCCGCTAAGGGCGATCCGTCGATCACCAAGGTAGGATACACCCGCACCTCGTCGGGCTTCAGCGCCGCGAGCGCCCGCGCTGTGTAAAGCGCACCCTCGTCGGTATCGCCGGGCAACCCCGTCATCATCTGAAGCCCCAGCGATAATCCCGCCTCGCGGATAAGTGCTGCCGCTTCTGCCACCTGCTTGGCGGTATGCCCGCGCCGACAGTTTTTCAGCACCGCATCATCCATGCTCTGTGCGCCGAGCTCCACCGTGGTCACGCCGTATGCTTTGAGAAGCTCCAATACCTCACGGTCAATTGCATCGGGTCTGGTGGACACACGGATACCGGAAAACGCACCGCTTTTCACGTACGGTACCGCCGCTTTCAGCAACCGCACCATATCCTCGCGCGGGATAGCGGTAAAACTGCCGCCGAAAAACGCGATCTGCGCCGTGGCACCTGCAGGCAACGTGCGTTTTGCCGTTTCGCACGCGCTTTGCACGTCCTCTTCGGTCGGGAAGCGGCTTTGTCCCGCGATATGCCGCTGATTGCAAAAACTGCACTGCCGCGGGCATCCCGCGTGCGGCACGAAGATCGCGACGTTCGCATGGCGGTTTGGCTTAATCATCGTATCCCATCAGCTTGAGCGCTTCGCGCGCCGCTAACTGTTCAGCTTCCTTTTTACTGCGGCCCTGACCCGTACCGATCACGTTGGAGTTGAGGTGTACTTCCACCACAAACCGCTTGTTGTGATCGGGACCCGACTCGCCCTTGAGCTCATATTCCAGACGTTCCTCCGGATTTTGTTGAACGATCTCCTGAAGTGCCGTCTTATAATCACGGAACTGCGGACGGCGCTGCTGTGAAGCCAGCTCATCCTTAATAAACGGCAGAATAAACGCCTCCGCCGCTTGTAATCCTCCGTCCAGGTACAACGCCGCAATGACCGCCTCGAACGCATCCGCCAGGATCGACGGACGCTCGGCACCGCCGCCGCGCTCCTCACCTTTTCCGAGGAGCAAGCACTCCCCGAGCCCCAACTTGCGGGCGTAGGAACTGAGTGCTTTCTCACACACCAGCGAGGCGCGCAGGCGCGTCAGCGCCCCTTCTTCGCCGCCCTCGTGTGAAAACAGATACCCCGCCGTAATAAAGCCGAGCACCGAATCACCCAAAAACTCGAGCCGCTCGTTGCTTTTTAAGCCGCGGTTGCCCTCGTTGGCATAGGAAGAATGGGTCAAAGCGGTCTCCAACAATTCGGCATTTTGAAAGGTGTAACCGAGTTTTTCCATCATGCACTTGGTGGTTTCTTTCATTTAAGCTCACCCCATGTGATCTTCAATGTATCCTACGATATCTTCAACCGTTTCCCACGCGTCGATCTGCTCTTTCGTGATCTCCGCGCCGTACAGATCGCCGAACCAAACGGCGATCTCGTCGCGATCCTCCGCGTAAAGGTTGAGGTCGTCCAACGTCGCCGCTAACGTGACCTCGTCACCGTCACAGCCGAAGCGGTCAATCAGCAGCCCGCGCAGTTTTGGCAGAACCATCTGCTTTGTCCCCTTTCACGGAGTCGGTGATCTTTTCGATCACACCGGCCAGAGAGAATTCCGCCGCCACGCGGATCGCGTTTTTGATGGCGCGCGCCTTCGCGTTGCCGTGCGCTTTAATGACCGGTTTCGCAATACCGAGCAACGGCGCACCGCCGTGTTCCTCGGTGGATAATTTCTTTTTCAGCCCGTTCAGATGCGGCTTGATCGCCAACGCGGCGATCTTGGTCAGCAGATTGGTATAGAAGATCTGCTTGATATAGCCAAGCAGCATACCGACCGTACCTTCCAAGGTCTTGAGCAGTACGTTGCCGGAAAAGCCGTCCGCCACGATCACGTCGGCTGCACCCGACGGTACGTCGCGCGCTTCCACGTTCCCCACGAAACTCATATCACTGTCCTTGAGCAACGCATAAGTTTCATGCTGCAGATCGCTGCCCTTGTGCTCCTCCGTGCCAACGTTAAGGAGTCCCACCGTGGCGGGCTCGCCGTTCTTCATCACCAAACTCATATACAAGCTGCCCATGCGTGCAAACTGATACAGCATCTCGGGACGGCAATCCAGGTTCGCCCCCGAATCCAGCAGCATAAACGGGCCTTTGTCCGACGGAATGATCGCCGCGAGCGCAGGGCGGGAAATCCCCTTGATCCGCTTGACAAGGAACGTCGCCCCCATCAACAAAGCACCCGTACTGCCGGCGGATACAAACGCATCCCCTTTTCCCTCGGCGAGTAGGCGCAGGCCAACCGCCATGGAACATTCTTTATGCTCACGCAGGATGCTTTTCGGAATATCGTTCATGGAAATGACGTCGGTAGTATGCACGATCTCAATGCCGTCCAGCGACAAGCCCTGCTCGTCGGCAAGACGGCGAATCTCCTGCTCGTCACCGGTCAGTACAATATCAAAGCCGTATTCGGCGCGCGCTTCCACGGCACCTTTAACAACCTCCAGCGGCGCGTTATCGCCGCCGTAAGCGTCAACGATCACTTTCATGCGAGAATTCCCTCCAATACTTCTAACGAACGTCTTGCGAGTGCCGCATAACGCTCGCGTTTATCGCGAATGTGGTTTTCAAGCGGCGGTAACACGCCGAAATTCGCCCCCATCGGCTGAAAATCCGTTACCGACGGATCACTCACGTGAAACGACAGCGCACCCGACATGGTCTCGCGCGGGAGCACGAACGGCGGCTCACCGCGCAGGGTGCGTACCGCATTGAGTCCTGCTAAAATACCGGAGCAGGCGGATTCCATGTACCCCTCCACGCCGGTCATCTGACCGGCAAAGAACAGTCGCGGCTCCTCTTTCAGCTGAAACGCCGCGTTAAGCAAGCGGGGTGAATCCAAAAAGGTGTTGCGGTGCATCACCCCGTACCGCACGAATTCCGCGTTTTTCAGCGCAGGAATTAGGGAAAACACCCGCTTTTGCTCCGAAAATTTCAAATTTGTTTGAAAACCGACCAAATTATACAATGTTCCCTCGGCATTCTCCGCCCGCAACTGCAGCACCGCCCACGGACGGTGACCCGTGCGGGGATCGCGAAGCCCCACCGGCTTCATCGGACCGAAACGGATCGCATCGGCGCCGCGCGACGCGAGCACCTCGATCGGCATGCATCCCTCGTACACCTTCGGTTTATCAAATTCATGCAACAGCGCCCGCTCGGCGGAAATCAGCGCCGCATGAAAGGTTTCGTATTCCTCTTTGTTCATCGGACAGTTGATATAATCGCCGTTGCCGCTTTCCTCGCGGTCATAGCGTGAGGCGCGAAAGGCGGAATTCATATCCACGCTGTCTGCGGTCACGATCGGTGCCGCCGCGTCGTAAAAGCTAAGCCCCTCACCAAAGCGCGCGGCGATGGATGCCGCCAGCGTATCCGCCGTCAGCGGACCCGTGGCAACCACGGTGATGCCGTCAGCGGGCAGTTCGGTGATTTCTCTGTGCTCAACGGTAATGTTCGGATGCGCGGTGATCCGCGCTGTCACACCCTCGGAAAACCGATCGCGGTCCACCGCCAGCGCACCGCCGGCAGGGACGGCGCACTCACGCGCCACCGCCACACATACCGAGCCCATCCGCGCCATTTCTTCTTTCAGAAGTCCCGCCGCGCTTTCCAAACGGGCGGCTTTGAGCGAATTCGAGCACACAAGCTCCGCCAGCGCGGGGCTGTGATGTGCGGGGGTATACCGCTCGGGCTTCATTTCGATCAGCGTGACCGCCGCTCCGGCATTGGCTGCCGCCCACGCCGCTTCACAACCGGCGAGTCCGCCGCCGATCACCGTAACATGCTCATTCATCGGTCTTTTTACCCCGACCGACCTTTTCATATCCGCAACCCTCAGTTAGACACACCACACCGCCTCCGCGTCCCTTGCGGCGGAACAACGTCTTGCCGCACTGCGGGCATACGTGAGCCGTCGGCTCGTTCCAGGTAACGAAATCACAAGTCGGATAGTGCTCGCAACCGAAGAATTTACGGCCGCGCTTGGATTTTTTGGCAACGATTACACCGCCGCATTTCGGACAAACGCCCGCCGTTTTATCCAAGAGCGGTTTGGTGTTTTTGCACTCCGGATAGCCGGGACACGCAAGGAACTTGCCGAACCGTCCGGTCTTGATGACCATACGGCGGCCGCACTTGTCGCACACCTCGTCGCTTTCTTCCTCCGGCACCTTAATACGCTCACCGGACAACGTTTCCTCCGCTTTTTTCAGCGTTTCGGAAAAGCCCTTGTAAAACTCGTCAAGCGTCTGCACCCAATCCGCGTCACCGGCCTCCACCGTATCGAGCTGGTGCTCCATGTTCGCGGTAAATTCGGTATCCACGATCTCGGGAAATTGCTCCTTCATCAGGTGCGTAGTCACCTCGCCGAGTGCCGTCGGCTTTAGGGATTTTCCTTCCCGCTCAATATATTCTCTCGTTAAAATCGTACTGATGGTCGGCGCATAGGTGGAGGGACGGCCGATACCGTTTTCCTCAAGCGCCTTAATAAGCGTCGCCTCGTTGTAACGGGCGGGCGGCTGTGTAAAGTGCTGACTGCTCTGCAGATCGCGCAGTACCAGTACGTCCCCCTCGGAAAGCGGCGGCAGGGCGCTGTTTTCCTCGTCTTCCTCGTCCTTGCCCTCTACGTACAACACGGTGTATCCGTCAAATCGCACGGTATAGCCGGACGCTTTAAAGCGGTACTCACCCGCCGCAATTTCCACCTGACAGGTGTCCTGAATACCGTTTGCCATCAAGCTGGCAATAAAGCGCGACCAGATCAAGCTGTACAGCTTATACTGATCCCCGCTCAAAAACGGCTTCACCTGCTCGGGAGTGATCGACGGCGAGGAGGGACGAATGGCTTCATGCGCATCCTGCGCGTTTTTGCGCGTTTTGTAATACCGCGGTTTTTCCGGCAAATACTGATTGCCGTAACGTGCCGCAATATACGCGTTGCCCTCCTTGCGGGCATCCTCCGAAATGCGCAACGAATCGGTACGCATATACGTGATAAGACCCATCGAGCCGCGCTCACCGAGTTCAATACCCTCGTACAGCTCCTGCGCCGCTTTCATCGTGCGCTTGGACGAAAAGCCCAGCTTACGGCTGGCTTCCTGCTGCATGGTAGAGGTGGTGAACGGCGGTGCGGGCGACACCTTGCGTTCGCCGCGTTTGACCGACGCCACCGTAAAGGTCTCGGGGCGAATGGCGGCAAGCGCCGCCTCGGCCTGCTCGCCGTTTTTCAGTGCGATCTTACTTTTGCCGCACTTATACAAATGCGCCGTGAAGGGTTTTCCCTTCGCCGTCGCCGACAATTTCGCGTCAATGTTCCAATATTCCTCGCTGACGAAGGCGCGGATCTCCTCCTCGCGGTCAACGATGATGCGCACCGCCGCCGATTGCACACGGCCCGCAGACAACCCTTTGCGGATCTTTTTCCACAAGAACGGGCTGATCCGATAACCGACCAAGCGGTCCAGCGCACGGCGCGCCTGCTGTGCGTTCACCAGATCCATATCCACCGCACGCGGCGCCGCCATCCCTTGCGCGACACCGTTTTTCGTGATCTCGGTAAAGGTCACGCGGTTCTTCTCGTTAAGATCGACCTTCAGCATTTGCGCCAAATGCCACGAGATCGCCTCTCCTTCACGGTCCGGGTCTGTCGCGAGAACAACGCCGTCGCTGGCGGCGGCTTTGGCTTTGAGTTCGCGGATCAAGGCCGATTTACCGGCAATATCCACGTACCGCAGCTTAAAATGATTCTCAACGTCCACACCGAGCAAGCTTTTGGGCAGGTCGCGGATATGACCCATCGAGGCCATGACCTCATAACCCGCTCCCAAATATTTTTGAATCGTTTTGGCTTTTGCGGGTGACTCCACAATAACCAATTTTGACATGTTATTCACCTTTCCTTTACCGGGAATACCGTTTGCCGGGATAACTGCGTGCACAGCCGTACAGTTCGAGCTCCGTGAGCCCCGAGAACAGCTTGCCTGCCGGAATACCGCTTGTACTGCACAGTTCCTCCGCCGTAACGGGCGTATCGGTCAACACCGCGTACACCGCTTTGGCTGTCTCGCTTGCGCCGTCTGGGCAAGGCATCTGCACCGGCAATTTTGTACCGTCTGCCACGCGCAACGTGCGACGGATCGGCTCCTGCCCATGTTCAAGATAATCGTGATAAGCCGCCTGTGCGCGATCCGCCTCATCCTCTTGCAACGCACCGCCGCAGCGGAACTGATACTCGTGCAGGATCTCACTCGGTCGCGTGATAAGCGTCGCCCCGTCCTTGATCAACTCGTTAGAGCCGTAACTCTCGGCAGAGGTAATGTTACCGGGAACGACGAACACGTCCCGTCCCTGCTCACGCGCGTGCCGCGCGGTGATCAGAGCGCCGCTTCGCTCGGGTGCTTCTACCACGCAAACGCCCCATGCAAGACCGCTGATCAAGCGATTGCGCACCTGAAAATGATTGGGAAACGCCCGCGTGCCGGGTAAATACTCCGTAATAACGGCACCGCCCTCTTCCGCAATACGCTGGCGCAAACGGCGATTCGGGAAGGGATATTCCACGTCCAGACCGCACGCTTGCACCGCCACGGTGCGGCCGCCGCCGTACAAAGCGCCTTGATGCGCCGCACAATCAATTCCGTTGGCTCCGCCGCTGATAATAACACTGCCCACCGCCGCAAGTCCTGCGGCAATACCGCCTGCGGCTCTGTCGCCGTACGCGGTGCTCTTGCGGGTGCCCACCATGCCGATGGGCGGCACCGCAGGTGTGTTCAAGTTCGGCAAAATTCCTTTGCCGTATAACGCAAGCGGCGGCGAAAACAACTGCCGCAGCGAGTCAGGATATCCCTTATCATCCGGTGTTAAGATCCAGCCCAGCTTTTCACAGCGTTCGGAGGTACGGTGCATCGCATCCAGCGATTTGCGGCACAAACAGTCCAGCGCTTTGCCGGAAATGCCTGCACGCTGCAATTCCAAGCGACCGGCTGCGTATACCTCTTCGGGCGAGGAAAAGGCATCGAGCAGTTTCGGCACCGCCGAGCTGCCTTGCCCTACCGCCTGTTGGATCCACATCCAGTACGGTGTACTCTTATTCACGGTCTCTCACCATTTCCCAAAAGACAATACCTGCTGCCATGGAAGCGTTGAGCGATTCGGCGCGTCCTGCCATCGGAACGGTGATGCGCTCTGAGCACGCCGCCACCGTCTCGGGAAGCAGACCGTTTCCCTCGTTGCCGATCACACAAATCGAGCCATTCGAGAACGTTGCCTGTTGCACCGCGACAGCGTCACGATTCACCACACAAGCATATGAACGAAATCCCTTTGCGTGCAGCTGCGGCAATCGCTCGGCAAGCGTACCGACAGCGATCAGCGGCAGGCGGAACACACCGCCCATGCTGCTGCGCAATACTTTGGGACTGTATGGATCACAACAACCGTCCGAGAGCAACACCCCGCCCAAGCCGAACGCTTCGGCGGTGCGGATCATGGTGCCGAGATTACCCGGATCTTGGATCCGTTCCAGCGCGGCATAACGTTGACCGAGCTGCGGTGCGTACTCCGACGGCGGGATACGGCAAATACAGAAGATTCCCTGCGGTGTGTCGGTATCCCCCAGATACGCGGCAAGCGCGTCGGGAATATCCGCCGTTTGACGAGCAACGCTTTCCACCTGCGCCGCAATATCCGCGTATTGCCGGCGGGCATGCGCCGTGATCAGCGCCGTTTCGATTTGAACGCGGGAACGCACGGCATCACCGCACAGCCGCGCCCCTTCCGCAACGAAAAGACCGCACTCGCGGCGATATTTGGCATCAGCCGACAACCGTCGATAGTCCTTGATAACGCGATTTTCGCGGCTGGTGATCTCCATACTTCCCACCTCCTTTATACGGAACAGCGCCCGCAGGCAATGCCGGCGGGCGCAATTACAGCTTAATTTAAGGCAGCTTTTGCTTTTTCTGCCAGACCCGCAAACGCGGCGGCATCCGATACGGCAAGCTCAGCGAGCATCTTACGATTCAGGGTGATGTTTGCCTTCTTCAAACCGTTCATAAAGGTCGAATAGTTCATACCGTTGATCTTCGCAGCTGCGGAAATACGGGTGATCCACAGACGGCGGAAATCTCTTTTGCGCTGCTTACGGCCGATGTACGCATACTGGCCGGATTTCATGACCGCTTCTTTCGCGGTGCGGAACAGCTTGGATTTAGCGCCAAAATAACCTTTGGCAAGCTTCAATACTTTCTTTCTTCTTTTGCGCGTCATCATTGCGCCTTTAACACGAGCCATGTTTCATATCCTCCGTTTCTGAACTCTCAATTATTTGTAAGGAATCAGGCGCTTGACCTGAGCCACATTGGTCACATCGGCGATCGCCGTCTTGCGAAGATTTCTCTTGCGCTTGGTCGTCTTCTTGTTCAGAATGTGGGATTTGTAGGCGTGTGCACGCAGCACCTTGCCGGTCTTGGTCAGCTTGAAGCGCTTCTTGGCGCCGCTGTGGGTCTTGATTTTAGGCATGACAATATCCTCCTTAATTGAATCCTTTGGTTTATTTCGCAGATTTCGGTGCTAAGAACATCAGCATGTTACGGCCTTCCATTTTAGCCGGCTTCTCCACGGCACCGAGTTCGGAACACGCTTCGGCAAACCGATTCATGGTATCCAAACCGATCTCGGGATGGCCCATTTCACGACCGCGGAAACGAATGGAAACCTTCACCTTGTTGCCTTCCTGCAGGAAGCGCATGGCGTGCTTTGCCTTGGTGTTGAAATCCGCCACGTCGATGTTGAGCGACAAACGGATCTCCTTGGTTTCTACCAGTCGTTGATTTTTCCGTGCTTCCTTTTCCTTCTTCGCCTGTTCAAAGCGATACTTCCCGTAGTCCATAATGCGGCATACGGGCGGCGTGGCTGTCGGAGCGATCTTGACCAAATCAAAACCACGCTCCTCCGCCAGCGTCAGCGCCTCTTGCGCGGACATAAGGCCCAGTTGGGCACCGTCCTCACCGATGACGCGGACCTCGTTGTCACGGATCTGTTCGTTGATCTGCATTTCCTTCGTTGCTATGGGGAAACACCTCCACCATTTTCTGCGTGAAAAAACGCGGACAGAATCCTGCCCGCGTGAGATAACACTGCCTCCGTTTTTCGGAAGAAGATCGTATCAACCTGTCGAGAACGAGATCTGCAGGTGAGAGCGGGCAAACGCTCTGCTTCGTTTTCTTACCCGATGAGTATACCAAGCTTTCCGCGAAAAGTCAATACCCTCCGCAAAAAATTTTTTAGATCGAAATTTCGTGCGCCGTACGGTACAGATCCAGGTCAAACGGCTTCTTCATCGACAAGGCCTGCTCGATATCGTAATCCGTAATACGGTCGCTCTGAATGGTCACCACGCGGTTGCTCTTGCCGGCAAGCAACAATTCCACCGCACGGTTGCCCATACGGCTGGCAAGCACGCGGTCGCGCACCGTGGGGCTGCCGCCGCGCTGTACGTGACCGAGAATGGTCGCGCGCGATTCAACGCCCGTTTCGTCTTCGATTCGTTTGGCGAGTTCCACCACGCCGCCGATGCCCTCGGCAACGATGATAATAAAGTGCTTCTTGCCGGTCGCGGAAGTTTTCTTCATGCGCGCGATCACGTCGCGGTCAAAATCAAACGGCACTTCCGGCACTAAAATACTGGTAGCACCCACCGCAATACCGACGTTGAGCGCCAGATATCCCGCGTGACGGCCCATGACCTCGATAACACTGCAACGGTCGTGCGACTGTGCGGTATCGCGAATTCTGTCTATCATTTCCATAGAGGAATTCATAGCCGTATCAAAGCCTATTGAATACTCTGTAGATGCAATATCGTTATCTATTGTAGCAGGAATACCAATGCAAGGAATACCGTGGTTGGATAAATCTCTAGCACCTCTAAAGGAACCGTCACCGCCTACTACTGCAATACCCTCGATACCAAACTTCTTGCAGTTTGCAACAGCCTCTAAAATACCTTCTTCGGTTTTAAACCTGGGGCTTCTTGCTGTGT